>NZ_CP024636.1:4134853-4182553 GCF_009728735.1 Pantoea phytobeneficialis | reverse complement strand
GGCCGGATGTGTAAGTGCAGCGATGCATTGAGCTAACCGGTACTAATGACCCGTGAGGCTTAACCTTACAACGCCAGAGGCGTTTTGAGTTGAGAGACGCGAGAATTTTCAGCATTGTTCGAACGGATTGATTCGTATGGCCTGCGAGGGCGGTGCGGATAAACAGAATTTGCCTGGCGGCTGTAGCGCGGTGGTCCCACCTGACCCCATGCCGAACTCAGAAGTGAAACGCCGTAGCGCCGATGGTAGTGTGGGGTCTCCCCATGCGAGAGTAGGGAACTGCCAGGCATCAATTTAAGGTATTTACCTGAAAAGGTAACACCGGTTATCAGCGAGACCCCGCTGGTAATGCAGTATTCGGTGGTGCGGTAGTTCAGTCGGTTAGAATACCGGCCTGTCACGCCGGGGGTCGCGGGTTCGAGTCCCGTCCGCACCGCCACCCTCATTTAGGGGCGTAGTTCAATTGGTAGAGCACCGGTCTCCAAAACCGGGTGTTGGGGGTTCGAGTCCCTCCGCCCCTGCCAGAAAACAATCCTTTGCTTAGGCAAAGGATTTTTTTTGCCTAAAATAACCTGCATATTTTCACTACCCTCTCCTGGATACTTTTCTCCAGCACAAAATGCTCAGATCGTTTAGTGATGGAGGGAATTGAGCTTCACCAATATCCACTCAAATCCTTCTGATTTTATTACATCAATGTGTCAATACCGGATATTTGAGCAACTGGCGAATATGCGCCTGCTGATCACTATTTTGTAGCCAGACCGCATATAGTGGTCTGACAGCGACAGGCGTATCAGGAATAACCATCAGATCGCTGTAAATGCTATGCCAAAAATCAGGCAAAAACGCGCAAGCACCAGTCGTATGCAGCAATTCTCGGGTAACATGCGCCGATGTTGTCGTTAATACCGGAACGTCATCACTGGACAGATAGTTTTCATGTTGGTGAAAATCTGCTCCCCATTCCAGTTTGATGTAATCATATTTTTCACGCTTCTCAGTTTTACGCGCACGAAATAATGCGAGTGAAATGTGGCCAATTTGCTGGCTGGTCAATTCATCCATCTTTGGCGCTTCGGTGGTGATTAAAAGATCAAGCTGCCGCTCATGTAACTGCTTCACCAGCAAATGCCGTTGCGCGATACGCGCTTCAAGATGAAGGCTTTCTCTGTTCTCATAAAGCGATTGTAACCAGGGGGTTAGATAAGCCTCCCACAGCGATGCGCTGGCCCCGATAGAAAGCTCATGATGCTGCTGTGTATGGGAGACTTCCTTTTTTGCCATCAGCCAGGTACTCATCAGGCTTTCTGCGTAAGGTAATAAGCGCTCGCCCGCAGAAGTCAGCCGAATGTTATTACGATGGCGCGTAAAAAGGTTAACGCCCAGCTGGTTTTCCAGTTGGCGAATGCGAAAACTAACGGCAGATTGCGTGAGGTAAAGCGCTTCAGCAGCACGCCCGAAATGGCGAGTTCTGCTCACTTCGAGGAAAGTTTTCAGTAATTCCGTATCCACAGCATTCTCCCAAAAAATGTTTGTCGTATTGATTTAAATGTTTTGTTTTACACTCTGTCAAGCCTATCTAATACTCCGCGCCATAAATAGCACGGCCATATGAGAATCAGGAGCGTGTAAAATGGCGGATAGCTTCGCAACAACGAATCGTTTCTTTGATAACAAGCATTACCCTCGTGGTTTTTCGCGTCATGGTGATTTCACCATTAAAGAAGCTACGCTTCTTGAGCGCCACGGTTTTGCCTTTAATGAACTGGACCTGGCAAAGCGTGAGCCAGTGACGGAAGAAGAACGTTTATTTATTGAAGTATGTCGTGGTATTCGTGAGCCGCAAACGGAAGCGGAGCGTGTATGGTCGAAATATACCGCACGTATCAAGCGTCCTAAGCGTTTTCACACGCTCTCCGGCGGTAAGCCGCAAATGGACAGCGTCGAAGATTACAGCGACAGCGAAGACTAAGAAACGGGGCATTGGCCCCGTTTTTTTACTCCAGACTTTTGTGTAGAAAAATCATCAAGCGATCAATACTGCGATACCCTACCGCTTCCTGAATATGATGCCGGGTAATTCGCGCCTCTCCTGCCAAATCGGCTATCGTTCTCGCCACCTTCAGAATACGTTGCCAGGCACGCACTGACAGGCCAAGTGAATTCAGCACCTCTTCAAGCCACTTTGCATCTTCTTCAACCAGCTCACACCAGCGCTGTATTTCTGCATTCGAAAGATATGCGTTCACTTTCCCACTGCGGTTGATTTGACGTTGCCGTGCCGCAACCACACGTTGTAGCACCTCTGCGCTACTCTCACTGCGCTGCTGTTTCTGGCTAAGTGTACCGCTGGGTAACAGCGGCACTTCGAGGGAGAGATCAAAACGGTCAAGAAAAGGGCCGGAAAGACGGCTCAGATAGCGCAATACCTGCTGTGGAGTACATCGGTTATGGTTTCCCTGATAATGGCCAGTTGGGCTGGGGTTCATTGCGCCAATTAACTGAAAACGCGCTGGATAGGTAACTTTGGCGCGGGTGCGAGAGATGGCAATCTCACCGGACTCAATCGGCTCGCGTAGCGCATCCAGTACCCGACGTTCGAACTCAGGTAACTCATCCAGAAAAAGGACACCATTGTGCGCCAGCGAAATTTCACCCGGACGGGGTAAGGAACCGCCGCCAATCAATGCATACAGCGAAGCGCTATGATGTGGTGCGCGGAAGGGGCGTTTACGCCATTGTTGTTGAAGGTTGCCGCTACTGACCAGGCTGGCGATAGCCGCACACTCCAGTGCCTCCTGGTCATTCAACGGGGGCATAATGCCGGGCAAGCGTGTGGCCAGCATGGTTTTCCCGGTTCCCGGCGGACCCAGCAGCAGCAAATTGTGACCGCCTGCGGCGGTAATCTCCAATGCCCGTCGTCCTTGTTCCTGCCCAATAATATCGCTCAGATCCTGGCTGTCGTTGTCGATGCTGTCAGGCTGATAACGAGCAATGGGTAACTCCGTCTGATTATGCAGAAAGGCGCAAATCTCCAGCAGATGTTTACCAATCAGGGTTGTGCCTTGCTGAATTAAACCTACATCCTGTTGATTCTGTTCAGAGAGTACCATTTGTCTACCCGCCTGGAGGGCGGCCATAGCCGCAGGAATGGCAGCCTGAACGCCACACAGCGCCCCGTTCAGTGCTAATTCACCCAGGAATTCATATTGCCCGAGTTTCGCGTCAGGAAGCTGCTCTGAGGCGGCGAGAATCGCAATGGCGATCGGCAGGTCGTAGCGCCCACCTTCTTTAGGGAGATCTGCAGGGGCGAGATTGATGGTGATGCGCTTTGCCGGAAAGGTAAATCCGCTGTTGATGATAGCGCTGCGCACCCGCTCACGCGCTTCTTTTACCGTGGTTTCCGGTAAACCCACCAGCGTTAAGGCAGGCAGGCCGTTGCTAATATGCACTTCCACCGTTACCAGCGGTGCCTGCACACCCAGCGCCGCGCGTGTCAAAACCCTTGATAAAGACATAACCACTCCTTGTTGGTTCTATCTTGCAGGGCTTTATAAGGAAGGCCTAATCGGGATGATCAGAATTACGCGCAGGGTTCCATCATTTCGCTGCGAATTTCTGCCTGTTCACGTATTTTGGATGCTGGTTCTCAGAACGAAATTGAATGTTACGACGCGGTCGTAATGAATATTTATCACAAATACAAATAACCGTTTACTTACAAGGTGATAACCACTTTCGTGCCGTTGCGTCATAAAAATTTCTGATGAAAATTATTGTCAATGCCCGGATAACTATGGTAACTCTGTAGGTATTACTTCGAACAATCGAAAAAACGAACAACACATGAAAGCCCTTCTACAAGTGATTAGCCTAGTCGTGATTAGCGTGGTGGTGATTATTATCCCACCGTGCGGGGCTACGCTTGGAGAAAGAAAGGCTTAAAAATCAAGCCTGGAATTCGAAAAACCCCCGCACCGCAAGGTCCGGGGGTTTTTTTTCGACCAGGTAAAATATCAGCGAATCATCGAGGAACAGATAATGAACAGTAGCATAAAATTCTGTTGTTCCCGCAGGGATACAGGAGAATAACCATGACAGGTGCACAGTGGGTAGTTCAGGCTTTACGCGCGCAGGGTGTTGATACAGTGTTTGGTTATCCTGGCGGTGCCATCATGCCAGTGTACGATGCGCTCTACGATGGCGGCGTGGAACACCTACTGTGTCGGCATGAGCAAGGTGCAGTGATGGCGGCGATTGGTTATGCTCGCTCTACTGGCAAGACCGGCGTCTGTATTGCCACCTCTGGCCCTGGCGCAACTAATCTGATCACCGGCTTAGCCGATGCAATGATGGACTCCATCCCGGTGGTTGCCATTACCGGCCAGGTTGCTTCTCCGTTTATCGGCACCGATGCGTTCCAGGAAATTGACGTTCTCGGCTTGTCACTGGCCTGCACCAAGCATAGCTTCCTCGTTGAATCCCTTGATGATTTACCTTCAGTCATGGCTGAAGCCTTCGCCATCGCCCAGTCTGGCCGCCCAGGTCCGGTACTGGTTGATATCCCGAAAGACATCCAAATCGCTCATGGCGATCTCACGCCGCACCTGCTGCCGGTTGAAGAGGCGTTGAGCCATTCACCGCAGCATATCGCGGAAGCGCGCGCCCTGATGGCGCAGGCGAAAAAACCGATGCTTTATATCGGTGGTGGCGTGGGTATGGCGCAGGCAGTCCCTGCGTTACGTGCGATGGCGATCGATACCGGCATCCCGATGGTCGCCACGCTGAAAGGTTTGGGTAGCGCGGATGCCAACAGCGATCTTTATCTCGGCATGCTGGGGATGCACGGCACCAAAGCGGCTAACCTGGCGGTCCAGGAGTGCGATTTGCTGATCGCGGTTGGTGCGCGTTTTGACGACCGCGTTACCGGTAAGCTGGACACCTTCGCGCCACACGCCAGCGTTATCCATATTGATATCGACCCCGCCGAACTGAACAAGCTGCGCCGTGCGCACGTTTCGTTGCAGGGTGATTTGAATCAGGTGCTGCCCGCGCTGAGCATGCCGCTGCAAATCGATGCATGGCGCACCGAAGTTAAAGCGCTGAAGGCCGAATTCAACTGGCGTTACGATCATCCAGGCGAAGCAATCTATGCCCCGCTGCTGCTGAAGCAGTTGTCCGATCGTAAAGCCGACAGCGCAGTGGTGACCACTGACGTGGGTCAGCATCAGATGTGGGCAGCGCAGCATATGTCATTCAGCGCGCCGGAAAACTTTATTACCTCCAGCGGCCTTGGCACTATGGGCTTTGGCCTGCCGGCTGCGGTAGGTGCCCAGGTGGCCCGTCCGAACGATACCGTCATCTGCGTATCCGGTGATGGCTCAATCATGATGAACATTCAGGAGCTGGGTACCATTAAACGCGGCAAACTGCCGGTTAAAATCCTGCTGCTGGATAACCAGCGCCTCGGCATGGTACGCCAGTGGCAGCAGCTGTTCTTTGATGGTCGCTACAGCGAAACCATCCTTACTGATAACCCCGATTTCCTCACGCTGGCCAGCGCTTTTGATATCCCCGGCCAGCGCATTAGCCGTAAAGATCAGGTCGACGCCGCCCTTGATGCTCTGCTGAACAGTGAAGGTCCATACTTCCTGCATGTTGCGATTGATGAGCATGAAAACGTCTGGCCTTTGGTACCGCCTGGTGCCAGCAACGCAAACATGATGGAGAAAACCGTATGAACCAGCATCAATTGTCTATCGAAGCGCGCTTCCGCCCTGAAATATTGGAGCGCATTTTGCGCGTCGTGCGCCACCGTGGTTTCCAGGTGTGCACCATGAACATGGCATCAGCCGCGAATGCCGAAAATATTAATATCGAAATGACCGTTGCCAGCCAGCGCTCTGTCGATTTACTGTCTTCGCAGTTAAGCAAACTGATGGATGTCGCTTGCGTCCAGATCCAACAACAGACAACACAACAAATCCGTGCCTAGTCGCGAAAGGAAATAACAATGAGTACGAAGAAAGCAGACTTTATTTGGTTCAATGGGGAGATGGTTAAGTGGGAAGACGCCAAGGTCAGCGTCATGTCTCACGCGTTGCATTACGGTACTTCAGTGTTTGAAGGCGTGCGTTGCTACGACTCACACAAAGGCCCGGTGGTGTTCCGTCATCGTGAACACATGCAGCGTCTGCACGACTCCGCCAAAATCTACCGCTTCCCGATCAAAGCCAGCGTAGATGAGCTGATGGAAGCCTGCCGTGAAGTGCTGCGCGTCAACAAACTGAAAAGCGCTTACATCCGTCCTCTGGCCTTCGTAGGCGACGTGGGCCTGGGTGTGAACCCGCCAGATGGCTACACCACCGATGTGATCATCGCTGCGTTCCCTTGGGGTGCTTACCTGGGTGCTGAAGCGCTGGAGCAGGGCATCGACGCGATGGTTTCTTCATGGAACCGCGTAGCCCCGAACACCCTGCCGACCGCAGCGAAAGCCGGTGGTAACTACCTTTCTTCTCTGCTGGTGGGTAGCGAAGCTCGTCGCCACGGCTATCAGGAAGGTATCGCTCTCGACACCAACGGCTATATTTCAGAAGGTGCTGGTGAAAACTTGTTCGAAGTGAAAGATGGCATTCTGTTCACGCCGCCGTTCACTTCTTCTGCGTTGCCGGGCATCACCCGTGACGCCATCATCAAACTGGCAAAAGACATGGGTATCGAAGTTCGCGAGCAGGTGCTGTCACGCGAATCACTGTACCTGGCTGACGAAGTGTTCATGTCTGGTACTGCGGCGGAAATCACTCCGGTTCGCAGCGTTGACGGAATCCAGGTGGGCGCAGGCAAATGTGGTCCGGTGACCAAACGCATTCAGCAGGCATTCTTTGGCCTGTTCACTGGCGAAACTGAAGACAAATGGGGCTGGCTGGACCAGGTTAACCCATAACACGTTTTTTCGCGGACGCAGTAGCGTCCGCGACATTATCCTTACTGGAGTAAATAGAGCATGCCTAAGTACCGTTCCGCCACCACCACCCATGGCCGTAACATGGCGGGTGCCCGTGCCTTGTGGCGCGCGACAGGAATGACCGACGCCGATTTCGGTAAGCCGATTATCGCCGTGGTCAACTCATTCACCCAATTCGTGCCTGGCCACGTCCACCTGCGCGATCTCGGCAAACTGGTCGCTGAACAAATCGAAGCGGCTGGCGGTGTGGCTAAAGAGTTCAACACCATTGCGGTGGATGACGGTATCGCCATGGGTCATGGCGGCATGCTGTATTCACTGCCTTCGCGCGAGTTGATCGCTGACTCCGTCGAGTACATGGTCAACGCCCACTGTGCCGATGCGATGGTCTGCATCTCCAACTGCGACAAGATCACCCCGGGAATGCTGATGGCCTCGCTGCGCCTCAACATTCCGGTGATCTTCGTTTCCGGTGGCCCGATGGAAGCGGGTAAAACCAAGCTGTCTGACAAAATCATCAAGCTGGATCTGGTGGATGCGATGATTCAGGGTGCGAACCCGAACGTCAGCGATGCCGATAGCGAGCAGATTGAACGTTCCGCCTGCCCGACCTGTGGTTCCTGTTCTGGTATGTTCACCGCCAACTCGATGAACTGCCTGACCGAAGCGCTGGGTCTGTCACAGCCAGGTAACGGTTCGCTGTTGGCGACCCATGCTGATCGTAAGGACCTGTTTATCAATGCCGGTAAGCGCATCGTTAACCTGACCAAACAATATTACGAGCAGGATGATGCCCGCGTACTGCCGCGTAATATCGCGAGCAAAGCCGCGTTTGAGAACGCCATGACGCTGGATATCGCGATGGGCGGCTCCACCAACACCGTACTGCACCTGCTGGCCGCCGCGCAGGAAGGCGAAATCGACTTCAACATTTCTGATATCGACCGTCTGTCACGCAAAGTGCCGCATCTGTGTAAGGTGGCCCCGAGCACCCAGAAATATCATATGGAAGATGTGCACCGCGCGGGTGGCGTAATCGGCATCCTCGGTGAACTGGATCGCGCTGGCCTGTTGCACACTGACGTGCGCAACGTGCTGGGTCTGAACTTGCGTGAAACCCTGGATCAGTACGACATCATGCTGACCAAAGACGAAGCGGTGAAAAAGATGTTCCGCGCCGGTCCGGCCGGTATTCGCACCACTCAGGCGTTCTCGCAGGATTGCCGTTGGGACACGCTGGATGACGACCGTCAGGAAGGTTGTATCCGCACCCGTGAATTCGCTTTCTCGCAAGACGGTGGTCTGGCGGTGCTGTACGGCAACCTGGCGGAAGATGGCTGTATCGTGAAAACCGCTGGTGTGGACAAAGAGATCCTCACCTTCAAAGGCCCGGCCAAAGTTTACGAAAGCCAGGACGATGCGGTTGAAGCGATTCTCGGCGGTAAAGTGGTCGCGGGCGATGTCGTGGTGATTCGCTACGAAGGGCCGAAAGGTGGACCGGGCATGCAGGAAATGCTCTATCCGACCACCTACCTGAAATCGATGGGCCTCGGCAAAAGCTGTGCGCTGATCACCGATGGTCGTTTCTCAGGCGGTACCTCCGGTCTGTCTATCGGCCACGCTTCACCGGAAGCGGCCAACGGCGGCACCATCGCGCTGGTGAAAGACGGCGACATCATCGAAATCGACATCCCGAACCGTGGCATCAAGCTGGCGGTGCCGGAAAACGAACTGCACGCACGTCGTGAAGAGGAAGAAGCCCGTGGTGATGCAGCGTATACGCCGCATGGCCGTGAGCGTCAGGTTTCCTTCGCCCTGCGTGCTTATGCATCACTCGCGACCAGCGCTGACAAAGGCGCGGTGCGCGATAAGTCTAAGCTGGGAGGCTAACAGATGGCTGAGTCTCAACCGCTACCCGCGGCGCCTTGCGGCGCGGAGTATTTGCGCGCGGTATTGCGTTCACCGGTGTACGAAATTGCACAGGTCACGCCGTTACAGAAAATGGAAAAAATTTCATCGCGTCTTGGCAACACCATTCTGGTGAAGCGTGAAGATCGTCAGCCGGTGCACAGCTTCAAGCTGCGCGGGGCTTACGCGATGATTGCCGGGCTGACTGAGGAGCAGAAAGCGCGCGGCGTGGTGACGGCATCCGCTGGCAACCACGCGCAGGGCGTGGCCCTCTCAGCCAGTACCTTAGGCATCAAATCACTGATTGTGATGCCGCTGGCCACGGCAGATATCAAGGTTGATGCGGTGCGCGCATTTGGCGGTGAGGCTTACCTGTTTGGTGCCAACTTCGACGAGGCAAAAGCCAAGGCGATTGAGCTGGCGGAGCAGCAAGGTTACACCTTCGTTCACCCGTTTGATCATCCGGCGGTGATCGCCGGGCAGGGCACGCTGGCGATGGAACTGTTGCAGCAGGATGCGCATCTCGATCGCGTTTTCGTACCGGTCGGTGGCGGTGGTCTGGCGGCGGGTGTGGCGGTGCTGATCAAGCAACTGATGCCGCAGATTAAAGTGATTGCCGTTGAGTCAGAAGATTCAGCCTGCCTGAAAGCGGCGCTGGATGCCGGTCATCCGGTTGATCTGGCGCGTGTCGGTTTGTTTGCTGAAGGTGTGGCGGTGAAGCGTATCGGCGACGAAACCTTCCGCCTGTGCCAGGAGTATCTGGACGACATCATCACCGTGGACAGCGATGCTATTTGCGCCGCGATGAAAGATCTGTTCGAGGATGTGCGTGCGGTGGCGGAGCCTTCCGGGGCGCTGGCGCTGGCCGGGATGAAAAAATACATCCAGCAGCACAACATCAAGGGCGAACGTCTGGCGCATGTGCTGTCGGGGGCCAACGTCAACTTCCACGGTCTGCGCTACGTCTCCGAGCGCTGCGAACTGGGCGAGCAGCGTGAAGCGTTGCTGGCGGTCACCATCCCTGAGCAACAAGGCAGCTTCCTGAAGTTCTGCCAGACGCTGGGCGGTCGTTCCGTCACTGAGTTCAACTATCGTTACGCCGATGCCGACAACGCCTGCATCTTCGTTGGCGTGCGCTTGACGCGCGGGCTGGAGGAACGTAGCGAAATCATCAGCCAGCTCACGCAGGGTGGTTATAACGTGGTGGACCTCTCCGACGATGAGATGGCCAAGCTGCACGTCCGTTACATGGTCGGTGGTCGTCCATCCAAACCGTTGCGTGAGCGCCTGTTCAGCTTCGAGTTCCCGGAAGCACCCGGTGCGTTGCTGAAGTTCCTGCAAACGCTCGGTACGCACTGGAATATCTCGTTGTTCCACTATCGCAGCCACGGCACCGATTACGGTCGTGTGCTGGCGGCGTTTGAACTGGGTGATGATGAGCCGCGCTTTGAGGAGCATCTCACGGCGCTGGGTTATGACTTCCACGACGAAGCCAATAACCCGGCGTTCCGCTTCTTCCTCGCCGGTCAGTAACTACAGCAGGTTCCAGAAGGCATTGATAAGCGGCTCTCCGAGCCGCTTTTTTTGTACGCAAACGCCCAGCTCGAGCGGCGCGACCGACTCGACGTTCTCCAGCACCAACACGCGATTACGTACCGGTTCCGGGCTGTTTTCCAGTACCACGTCCGGCAGCAGCGCGATGCCACATCCCAGCGCCACCATCGACACAATCGCCTCATGGCCCGACACCGTGGCATAAATCAGCGGATTGGGAATGCGGCGGCGGCGAAACCACAGGTCGATCCCCCGGCGTGCAGGCCCTTGTTCCGGCAGGATAAACGGAATCAGCGACCAGTCAGGCTCGTCCTGGGTCGCCTGATTCCGCACCGGGCAGGGCAACGCCGGGGCGATCAGGACCAGCGGAATCAGCCCAAGTGGCGTAAAATCTATGCTGGCGGGCAGCGATTCAGGGCGACCGGCAATCGCCAGGTCGGCCTCACCAGACTGCACCATCTCAATCGCATCGGCGGCATCGCCGGTGGTGAGCTTGATCTCCACCTGCGGATGTTCGGCGCGAAAGCGGTCGAGAATCGGTGGCAAATGGCTATAGGCTGCCGTGACCGAACAAAACAGACGTAACTCGCCACTGAGCGAGGGGCCGTTCAGGTCCATCACATGACGCAGTTGTTGATATTGCAGCAGGGTTTGCTGGGCAAACTGACGCAACCGTTCACCGGCCTCGGTGAGTGTCACGGTCCGGTTATCACGCAGAAACAGCGCGTGGCCGACATCCTCCTCAAGGCGCTGGATTTGGCGCGACAGGGTAGATGGGCTGACATGCATGGCGCGTGCTGTGCGGCCAAAGTGGCAGCTCTCGGCCAGATGGAGGAAGAGTTTCAGGTCTCGTAAATCCATGCGCGGGTAACCTCAAAGTAATATTGCAAATCCTGCAATGTGACCTTGTAAATATATCAATTTAAGCAACAGATTTCCTGTCATATGATGGGGTCATTCGCGACACTGATAACAGCGTCGTTACTGAACAAAGCAAACACAACATCAAACCGGAGTACCCATGGCTAACTACTTCAACACTTTGAACCTGCGCAACCAGTTAGCGCAGTTAGGCAAATGTCGTTTCATGGCGCGCGATGAATTCGCGGATGGCGCCAGCTTCCTGAAAGGGAAAAAAGTCGTCATCGTTGGCTGTGGTGCTCAGGGCCTGAACCAGGGTCTGAACATGCGTGATTCCGGTCTGGATATTGCTTACGCCCTGCGTGCCGAAGCGATCGCTGAGAAGCGTGCTTCTTTCCGCAAAGCGACCGATAACGGCTTCAAAGTGGGTACTTACGAAGAGCTGATCCCGCAGGCTGACCTGGTGGTTAACCTGACGCCAGACAAGCAGCACTCTGCTGTAGTTCAGGCGGTACAGCCGCTGATGAAAGACGGCGCAGCGCTGGGCTACTCACACGGTTTCAACATCGTTGAAGTGGGCGAAACCATCCGTAAAGACATCACCGTGGTCATGGTGGCGCCGAAGTGCCCGGGTACTGAAGTGCGCGAAGAGTACAAGCGTGGCTTCGGTGTGCCGACCCTGATCGCAGTTCACCCGGAAAACGATCCGAAAGGCGAAGGCCTGGCGATTGCTAAAGCCTGGGCCTCTGCGACCGGTGGTGACCGTGCGGGCGTGCTGGAATCCTCTTTCGTTGCGGAAGTGAAATCTGACCTGATGGGTGAGCAGACCATCCTGTGCGGTATGTTGCAGGCCGGTTCTCTGCTGTGCTTCGACAAGCTGGTGGCAGAAGGCCACGATGCGGCTTACGTTGAAAAACTGATTCAGTTCGGCTGGGAAACCATCACCGAATCCCTGAAGTTCGGCGGCATCACCCTGATGATGGATCGTCTGTCTAACCCGGCTAAACTGCGTGCTTACGCGCTGTCTGAGCAGCTGAAAGGCATCATGGCTCCGCTGTTCCAGAAGCACATGGATGACATCATCTCTGGTGAATTCTCCTCCGGCATGATGGCTGACTGGGCCAACGACGACAAAAACCTGCTGACCTGGCGTGAAGAGACCGGTAAAACCGCGTTCGAAACCGCACCGCAGTTCGAAGGTAAAATCGAAGAGCAGGAATACTACGACAAAGGCGTTCTGATGGTTGCAATGGTGAAAGCGGGCGTTGAGCTGGCATTCGAAACCATGATCGACGCGGGCATCATTGAAGAGTCTGCTTACTATGAATCACTGCACGAGCTGCCGCTGATCGCTAACACCATTGCACGTAAGCGCCTGTATGAAATGAACGTGGTTATCTCGGATACCGCAGAATACGGTAACTACCTGTTCTCCTTCGCGGCTGTACCGCTGCTGAAAGAGTTCATGACCACCCTGCAACCGGGCGACCTGGGCAAAGCAGTGGAAGGCACTCAGGTAGACAACGCGCAGCTGCGTGACGTGAACGAAGCGATTCGTCAGCACCCGATCGAAGCGGTTGGCCGCAAACTGCGTGGCTACATGACCGACATGAAACGTATCGCCGTAGCGGGTTAATCCGTTCGCGACACAGTTTTCAGCAACGAAAAACCCCGGCTTGCCGGGGTTTTTTTTGGGTTAAGCTGCGCGTTGTTACCCTCACCCTCACCCTAACCCTCTCCCGCAAGCGGGAGAGGGAACTGATCGAGCATATGGCACACCTCCCTCTCCCTCATGGGAGAGGGCCGGGGTGAGGGTAACAGCACGCACCTAACCCCACCCAATAAAAAACCCGGCCTGAGCCGGGTTTCGCATTTAACACTTCAACGCATCACACTGCTTCATACAGCGTCTGATTACGTGTCTCTTTGCAGGCAATCAACGCAATCAAGGTCAATGCCGCCATCGAAGCCAGATAAAAACCCACCGCCTGCAAACCGTAGTTCGCGTTCAGCCAGGTCGCGATATAAGGTGCAACGGATGCCCCCAGAATCGACGACAGGTTATAGGAAAACGAAGCACCGGTATAACGCACTTCAGTCGGGAACAGCTCTGGCAGCAACGCACCCATCGGGCCAAACGTCAGGCCCATAATGCTCAGGCCGAGCAGCAGGAAGCCCATCACCAGCACCTGCGAACCCGAACCAAGCAGCGCCGGGAACATAAAGGCGAACGCGATAATCATCAGGGTAATGGTGATCATGGTTTTACGGCGACCGAAACGGTCAGCCAGCAGGCCAGCAATCGGCACCATCACACCAAAACCAATCACCGCCACCATCAGCATCCACAGGAAGCTGTTACGTGAATAACCCAGGCCGACCGGCGCTGGCGCCGTGCCGTAGCTCATGGAATAGACGGTCATGATGTAGAACAGCGTATAGGTGGCGAGCATGATAAAGGTGCCGAGAATGGTCGCCACAAGATGTTTGCTCAGCAGGGTGCCAATCGGTACGCGTACCTGCTTCTTCTCTTTCTGCACTTTTGCGAATACCGGGCTTTCATGCAGCGATACGCGAACATACAAACCGATAATCACCAGTACGGCGGAGAGGATAAAAGGTACACGCCAGCCCCATTGCATAAACTGCTCGTCAGTCAGCAGCCAGGAGAGCAGCAGGAAGGTACCGTTAGCGAAGAAGAAGCCAATCGGTGCGCCAAGCTGCGGGAACGATCCGTACAGCGCACGCTTTTTCGCCGGGGCATTTTCGGTTGCCAGCAACGCAGCACCTCCCCATTCGCCCCCGAGGCCCAGACCCTGACCAAAACGTGCCAGCGCCAGCAGCAGCGGTGCAGCCACACCAATGGTTTGATAACCAGGCAGCAGGCCGATCAGTACGGTCGATACCCCCATGGTCAACAGGGAAGCCACCAGGGTGGCTTTACGGCCCACGCGGTCACCAAAGTGACCAAACACCGCTGAACCAATTGGACGCGCGACGAAGGCGATGGCAAACGTCGCCAGCGACTGTAGCGTCGCGACTGTGGCATCACCCTGTGGGAAGAAGATATGCGGGAAAACAATCACCGCCGCAGTGGCGTAAATATAGAAATCGAAGAATTCAATCGCGGTGCCGACAAGAGACGCTACGACCACTTTGCCGCGTGAATTGACTGGCGCATCGTCGTGTTTTTTGTCGAGTGGTTCTGTGATGGAGGCTTGCATAACTGTTTCTTAATTGTAAATTGAAACAAAGAATCTTACGCACCTGTTTTGCGTCATTCAATGGCGAAAAACCGCGTCACAACAGGCTTTTTCGGCGAAAAAGAGGATAATTTCTGAGTTCATGCAATCGGCGGCGGATGGGAAGGGGAACGGCGGCTTTTTTGGCGGGAATCTCTGCAAAAGGGCCAAATAAAAGTGACCCTTTAGCGATTCCTGCTGGGTTTTGCCGCAAAAACAGCCAATGGGGAACATTTTTGGCTGTTGCGGCAAATGTAACTAATGTTGCTGGTGGGGTTGTGGCATCTCTTTATCATCTTTATATCTGGCGGTGGCGATCCAGGCGGCGCAGAACAGCGTGAGACGCGCAAAGAAGTAGAAAAATGCCATCAGACCTAATACCGAACCAAATGCCGCACCGGAGGGGGAGGTCGCCAGTTTCGGCAAGGTAATGGTCATGACAAACTTAATCACCTCAAAGCCAACAGCCGCCAGCAGCGTACCGCGAAACAGCGCTTTCTTACGCGGCTTGTGGCGCGGCAAAATCCAGAAAATCCACAGGAAGAGTAAATAGTTAGCAAAGATAGAGATACTCAGGGTAATGATGGTCATCGCCGGGCGTAACCACTCAATATGATCCAGCCCCAGCGCCTGCACAATCGCGGCCTGTGCCGCCCCGGCCACCGAGGTCAGCGACAAGGTGATGACCAGCGCCAGCATCAGACCGGTGAGTGAGATAAAATCACGAATGTATCGCTTCCAGAATTTTTCCTGATCATCAGGTTTCCGTTCCCACACATCACGCGATTGCGCGCGAATCGCTTCGCGCAGGTTACCCATCCAGTTAATGCCTGAATACAGCGCCAGCAGCAGGCCGGTCAGGCCGACGGTAGCACGCTGTTGAATCGCCGTATTGACGGTGTTTTTCAGGGTATTGGCAAGGTTAGGATCGCTGATACTGTTGACGATTTTGTTGATCAACTCCGTGAGTAAATCCTGATTCGACGCCAGCACAAAACCGACCGCCGCAAAGGAGACCATCAAAATCGGTATCAATGAGAGAAACGAGAAGTAGGTAATGGCGGCACCAAACTGGCTGCCGAGACGATCATTGAACCGCTCCAGCGCGCGCAAAAAATGGGCTACCGCCGGGATGGCCTGAAACCAGGTCGCGAAGCGTGAGACATGCACAATCGAGCGGTCCACATGCTGATTACCGGTTTTCAGATCAATGAGCGGCTTTTGCCCGGCCGCTTTTTCCTGATTTTTTTCGTCCGTCATAGACATTCATCATCCTGTTCACAGCGAAATTAAAATTATAGCCTGCTAAGTGACGTACTCCTGCAAGACCTGGCTTAACCACTCCATAAACACCCGCACCCGGCGTGCAACATTGCGTCGATGCGGATAGAGCAGCGAAATCGGCATCGGTTTAGCCGGAAAATGATGCAGCACTTCCACCAGTTGCCCGGACTCCAGCAATGGCTGCACGCCAATCGCCGGCACCTGAATAATCCCCAGCCCGGCAATACACGCCGCACGATAGGTTTCGGTGCTGTTGACGGTTACCACGCCGCCGGTTTGCACGAAATGCGTCTGCTTGCCATCAAAATATTCAAAGCCAGGCGATGGCTGGCCCAACTGCTGGGTATAGTGCACCATCGCATGTTGCGATAAATCTTCCAGGCGCACCGGCATACCGAAGCGGGAAAGGTAATCGGGGCTGGCGCAGTTAATCAAGGCATGGGTTCCGATTTTACGCGCGATCAGGCCGGAATCTTTCAGCTCCCCCACGCGTATCACGCAGTCAAATCCCTCACGGATCACATCCACCTGGCGATCGCTGCTGCTAAGCTCAATCTCAATGCCGGGATAGTGCTGCAAAAACTCCGGCAACCGCGGCAGGATAAAACCGGTCGCCATCGCTACCGACATATCCACGCGCAATTTGCCGCTCAGCGTCGCCGGATCGTGTTGAAACAGGCTGTCCATATCATCCAGCATCGACAACAAATCGAGGCAGCGATCGTAATAAACCAGCCCATCCTGGGTGAGATGGACACGGCGCGTAGTGCGATGCAGCAGCCGTGTACCCATTTGATTTTCCAGCGCCTGTAACTGGCGCGATACGCTGCCTTTTGGCAAACCAAGGCTCTCTGCCGCGCGGGTAAAACTGCCCATTTCTGCCACCCGCACAAAAACCTGCATTGCGTGAATTTTATCCATGTTGTTCACCGATTGTTGTTGTTAGTGAAACAGTGCAGCGCATTACAACGAGTTTATAGATCAAACCTCAGAGAATATCCTTGAAACGTGTTCAATTTTGCAACAGGAGCGAATCATGAGTCACAAAATTGCGTTGATTACTGGCGGCAATCGCGGTTTAGGCAAGAATGCCGCGCTAAAACTGGCCGCAAAAGGCACCGATATTATTTTTACTTACCGCAGCCATGCAGAAGAAGCTGAGGCGGTGGTGAAGGAAATTGAAGCGCTGGGTGCGCGTGCTGCCGCGCTGTTGCTGGATGTCGGCGATACGCGTCAGTTTGATGGCTTTGTCAGTCAGGTTAAAGAGACGCTGCAAAAGGTGTGGCAGCGAGACAACTTTGACTATTTAGTGAACAACGCCGGTCACGGTCACTACAAGCTGTTCAGCGAAACCACCGAGGACGAGTTTGATGCACTGGTCAACGTGCATTTCAAAGGGCCGTACTTCCTTACCCAGAAGCTGCTGCCGGTGATTATTGATGGTGGTCGTATCCTCAATATCTCCAGCGGCCTGACGCGTATCACTTATCCAGGGTCCAGCACCTATGCCTCCATGAAAGGGGCGATGGAAGTGTTGACGCGCTACCAGGCGAAGGAATTGGGCGAACGGCGTATCCGCGTCAACATCCTGGCACCAGGGGCGATTGAGACGGATTTTGGCGGTGGCCGCGTACGCGACACCAAAGAAATCAATGACACCATTGCCTCGCTGACGGCACTGGGCCGCGTGGGACTGCCGGATGATATCGGCGACGCGGTCAGCGCAATTCTGAGCGATGAAACTGGCTGGATCACCGCCCAGCGTATCGAAGCGTCCGGCGGGCAAGCACTGTAATCAATCGCGCAATAAATTGCGCCGCTACAAATATGTGCAGATACCGTAGCGGCGCGATTTATCGCGCAATGTGCATCGGTGCCTTATCGTTCGATGGTGCCGTCGATCACCGTCACTGTCTGGCCGCCAATCCAGATGGCCTCTGGCGTGAAACTGACCTGAATGCGTCCGTCACGCTGAACCACGCTGCCCTGACGGGCGCGGTAGTCGCGGGTATCGCCCTGTGACGCCAAATAGCGCGCCAGGCAGGCATTGGCGCTGCCGGTCACCGGATCTTCCACCAGGCTGCCGTTCTCTATAAACAGCGCGCGCAATTCATATTGTTCGCTTTCACCTTGTGGTAGCGGGCCAAATGGGGCGATGCCATTCACCTTGGCGTGTTTCTGCAAGCGCAGCAGATCACTGGCGTTGGCCTTAATCTCCCGCACTGCTGCGGCGCTGGTCATCGGTAACAGCAGCCAGCGGATCCCCATATCCACCACCGTAGGCGACTGGCTTTCATCCAGGGCGTCGCTATTAATGGCGCTGCCGATCAGCGCATCGCTGAAGGGAGTCAGGGTGGCTGCCGGGGCGGCGAAAGCCAGCGCTCCGTCAGTGCTGATCCTGACGTCCACCAGGCCAACGCCACACTCCTGCACGATTTTGCCCGGCATCTTCAGCGGCCAGCCCGCCTCAAGCAGCGCATGCGCGGTGCCAAGCGTCGGATGCCCGGCAAACGGCAGCTCACCACCGGGGGTAAAGATGCGCACCCGATAATCCGCTGCTGCATCCTCCGGTGGCAGCACAAAGGTGGTTTCCGACAAATTGGTCCAGCGCGCAATCGCAGCCAATTGCGCATCGCTCAATCCCTGTGCATCCATAATCACCGCCAGCGGATTGCCGCGAAAGGCTGATGAGGTAAAGACATCCACTTGTTTAAACGCGACCTTCATTGTCACTCCTTCCTCGTTGAGGTGGTCTGAAATCCTGATTTACATGATGTTGATTGCTAAAGGTAATCATTAGGGCTATGAATAGATTAACAATTATGCAACCGGAGTTCGCTATGTTAAAAATTCTTGGCCGCACATCATCAATTAACGTGCGCAAAGTTTTGTGGCTATGTGCCGAGCTGGATATTCCTTACGAGCACGAAGTCTGGGGCGATGAAAACAAATCCCTGCACTCTCCCGAATTTTTGGCGCTTAACCCCAATGCCATGATCCCGGTGATTATCGAAGACGATTTCGTCATGTGGGAGTCCAATGCCATTCTGCGCTATCTTGCCACCAGTTACGGCGGCGAGTGGCTCTACCCGGAAAACCCGCGCGCCCGTGCGCCGATCGATCAATGGACTGACTGGCAAGCCACTGAACTTAACACCTCATGGCGCTACGCGTTTATGTCGCTGGTGCGCAATTCACCCGCCCACCAGGATGAACGTCTGCTGGCGGCAGCCTGCAAAGGCTGGAATCACACTATGGGTATTCTCAACCAGCAGTTGGAAAAAACCGGGCGCTACGTAGCAGGTCGTAACTTCACTCTGGCGGATATCCCGGTCGGTCTGGCGGTGAACCGCTGGTTTGAAACTCCGCTGGAACATGCCGACCTGCCAGCGGTACGCACCTATTACGAACGCCTGACCGAGCGCGAGGGTTACACCACCTGGGGCCGTAACGGCACGCCTTGATCCTGTCCTGGCGGCAGGCCGCTTAATTCGCAGGCCAGTGCGCCAGTGCGCTCCAGTGCCCAGGTATAACGCGCATCGAACGGATAGCAGCAGGAGAGGCGCAGCGCATGGGTGTAGCGCTCACTCAGTGAGTACAGCGCACCCGGCGTGACGCAAATTTGCTCCTGCAACAACCGATGAAACATCTCCACGGTATCCACTTTTCCCGGCAGTTCGACCCAAAACACAAAGCCACCGCGCGGCAGGGTAGCGCGCGTTCCCTGCGGGAAATGGCGGGCGATAATGCCACGCGCTGCATCAAGATTGGCAGCATAGCGGCGACGCAGGGTGCGCAGGTGGTGATCGTAGCCACCGCTGGCGAGAAACTCCGCCAGCACTTCGCTCAGCAGGCGGGACTCCGACATCGACGACACCGCCTTCAGCCGCGCAATTTTTTCGTGAAAACGCCCGGCGGCGGTCCAGCCGATGCGAAAATCGGGTGCGACGGTTTTGGTAAAGCTGGTGCAGTAAATCACCCAGCCATCGTTGTCGAAGGCTTTAACCGGCGGTGACAACGGCCAGTCAAACTGCAATTCGTCGTACAGACCGTCTTCAATCAATGGAAGATGGTAAGTATTTACTAACTTCGCCAGACGTTTCTTATTCGCCAGCGGCATCACGTAGCCGAGTGGGTTCTGCGCGCCGGGCATGGCGATCAGCGCCTGAATACGCTGTTCCTGGAGCAGCATCTCCAGGGCATCCAGCGATAATCCCTGCTGTGGATCGGTGGGAATCTCCAGCGCTTTCAGCCCCAGTGAAGCCAGCAGTGGGAAGAGAAAGAAGTAGGTGGGGGATTCCAGCCCGACACAGTCTCCGGGTTTGGTGACCGCGCGCAGCGCCAGTTGTAGTGCTTCCATGCAGCCGTGAGTGAGGGTGATGTCCTGCGCGGTAAGGTTTATCCCGGTATGCAGACTGCGGCGTGCAATCTCCTCCCGTAAGCGCTCACTACCCGGCGGAAGCGCGTAACGACCAACTATTTGCGGGTTACGGCGTAAAACGCTGGCGGTTATCCGGCTCAGACGGGCTGACGGATACAATTCAGCATCTTGTGGGCAGGCCAGCGAGATATTGGTGTAGTCCGGGTTATTCTGCGCGGCAAACACCTGCTCAATCAGCTCCAGCTTTTGTGTACTCGGGTCATCCACCTTCGCGCGCATTTTCTGTACCGGACGTGTCAGCGCAGGTAACACGCTGCGTACATAATACCCGGACTGAGGACGTGCTTCGATCAGGCCGCGATCTTCCAGAATTTGCCAGGCATTGAGTACCGTATTGATACTCACCTGATGGGATTGCGCTACCCGACGTATGGCGGGCAGGCGTTTACCGGGCTTCAGTGTTCCCTGGTGGATAGATTCCGCAAAGCTGTCGGCGAGCTGCTGATATAGCGTCTGGCCGGATGAAAGAGGAAGGGACACAAAAGCCTCCGCATTTGATGGGTACAATTATCAATTTGGCAAACTGTAACCATAACAATAGTCATTTTGTGTCTCTGTTTCCATTGCGTTGTGACGATTAGCATGAAGTCATGTTGATCAATCAGGAACTGCATCATGCTCGATCCCTCTTTCTTCAGTTATGTCACCGTTATGTCGATCACCCCCGGCCCGAACAACCTGCTGCTTGCCACTTCCGGGGTGAATTTTGGCTTTAAGCGTACGTTGCCGATGGTGTTCGGCATTATGCTGGGCTGTGCGATGCAGGTGGTACTGGCGGGGGTAGCGCTGGAGGTGCTGCTGCACTGGATGAGCGCGATTCGCCTGCCGTTAACGCTGGTGGGATGTGGCTACCTGCTTTGGCTGTCGTGGAAGATTTTTCGTGCGGGAGCGCCCGAGGCACGAGACAGCGTTCAGCCGATGACCATCCTGAGTGGTGCCTTGTTTCAGGCGGTCAATCCCAAAGCCTGGTTAATGGCGAGTAACGTGGCGTTGATGTATGCCAACAGCAATGGGGTGGCGGCGATCGTGGTGGGATTTGCGCTGCTGAACCTGCCGTGCATTTTGATCTGGGCGGCGCTGGGAGATCGCTTGCGCAACCACCTGCAAATTGCGTGGAAGCGCCAGGCCTTCAACAGCCTGATGGCGTTGTCGCTGGTGGTGACGACCGGGTGGATGTTGTACGACGCGTTGCAGTTGGTGTAAGAATACGAAACGGCGCGATCAACCGCGCCGTTACAGGTATTTACTTGCCGACGACGTGCGCGGTTTCGCGGCCTTCGTCGTTCGCGGCCATCGGTGTCACCGGTGCGTAATCGAGTTGCAGCACGCGACTGGTTTCTGCCAATACTTTCTCGGTCAGTGCCACGTCACCGTTGAGTTTACGGCCCCAGGATGGAATAACCGTGCGGATTTTGGTCTGCCACTCAGGCGAACGCATCTGCTCCGGGAAGGCCTTCGCCATCAGCTCCAGCATAATCGGTGCGGCAGTCGATGCCCCCGGTGATGCGCCCAGCAGCGCCGAAATCGTGCCATCTTGTGAGGTGACCACTTCGGTGCCAAGACGCAACACGCCGCCGTCTTTCTCATCATTCTTGATGATCTGCACGCGTTGACCTGCCGTCACCAGACGCCAGTCTTCCTGCTTCGCCTGCGGTACATAGGCGCGCAGGGCGTCCATACGATCGCTGTCGCTTTGCAGCACCTGATCAACCAGATATTTCACCAGATCGAAGTTTTTCAGCCCAACCTGCATCATTGGCATCAGGTTGCTGCCATTCATCGCGCCGAACATATCCAGCAGCGAACCTTGCTTGAGGAATTTGGTGGAGAAGGTGGCGAAGGGACCAAACAGCAGCACCTGCTTGCCATCCAGCACGCGGGTATCAACGTGCGGCACGGACATCGGTGGTGCGCCGACAGAGGCTTTGCCATACACCTTCGCCATATGCTGCTGCACCACGTCCGGGTTCTCTGTCACCAGGAACGAGCCGCCCACCGGGAAACCGGCATAGCCTTTCACCTCCGGGATGCCCGATTTTTGCAGCAGCGGCAGTGCCGCGCCGCCTGCGCCGATAAACAGCTGACGGGCGTTGAGCACACGGCTTTCGCCACTGTCGGGATTAAACAGGCTAACCTGCCAGCGACCATCACTCAGGCGCTTGATATCACGCACTTCCTGGCGCATCCGCAGGCGGAAATTGGCTTTCTTCTCCAGGGCGGCGATCAGCTGGCGCGTCACTTCACCGAAGTTCACGTCGGTGCCCATTTCGGTCCAGGTGGCAGCCACTTTCTGTTTTTTGTCGCGACCATTCATCACCAGCGGAATCCACTGCGTGATTTGATCGCGTTCTTCTGAGTATTCCATGCCACGGAACAGGGTGCTTTTTTGCAGCGCCTGGAAACGTTTGCGCAGGAATTCGACGTTGTCGTCGCCCCAGACGAAGCTCATGTGCGGCGTACTGTGGATAAAGCTTTTCGGATTGCGCAGATTGCCTTTCTGAACGTGATACGCCCAGAACTGACGGGAAATCTGGAACGATTCGTTAATCGCCACCGCTTTAGAAATATCGATGCCGCCATCCGCCTTCTGCGGCGTGTAGTTCAGCTCCGCCAGCGCAGCGTGACCGGTACCGGCATTGTTCCAGCCATTGGATGACTCTTCCGCTACCGTTGCCAGGCGTTCGACCATCTCAATAGACCAATCCGGCTCCAGGTCTTGCAACCAGGTTCCTAAAGTAGCGCTCATGACGCCAGCGCCAATTAACAGCACATCAACGTCTTTTCGTTCCTGAAGGTTTGCGCTTTCCATGCCAGCGGCGCTTACTGCCAGCGCCAGATTTACCGCAGTTTTGCTCATGAGGCGACATCTCCTCTTCTGTTGACCTGAAGTTCAACAGGTTCGCAGGCGAAACAGCCACGCTTCTTTCGAGCGCGTCGCGCCGTTTCTCAAAGGTTAAGACTCAGGTTAAGTCGTGGGGGTGCTAACGGTTAACTGCACGTTATGCATAGTCATTCGAATATAACATTCTCGTATCGGAATTAAACGTTTGTTTATTTTTTAAAGGCAGAAATGATTCAGCATAAGAATTAATCGGCGGAACCCGCTTGTCATAAGGGATTTTTATCCCTTAATCAGACGGTTACGGCAATGTCTATGTTGCGACATTGTGATGCTTTTGTGCGGATTTTTACGGGGTTAACACCAAAGGGTTAATGTTAACATTATGATAATATTGAATTTAAAGAAAATTGATTTTTTATGCGATTTTTATGTTGCGCGATATTTCGCCTGGTTGTGTAAAAATAATGTTACATTTGTGTGATGACTTATTCAGGCGCGAGCTACCGCGCCCGTCAGAAGAAATTTCAATCACGCGGTGCACTATCAGGTAACTTTTTCAGACTGATCGCCAGCCGGTTATAGGTATTCATCAAACCGATTGCCACGTTGAGATCCACAATCTCCTTATCGCTGAACACTGCTTTCACTTGCGCAAACAACGCCTCGGGCGCACCCTGGCTGGCAATCAGCGTCAGGCTCTCGGCCCATGCCAGCGCTGCCTGTTCGCGGGCATCAAACAGCGTGCCTGATTCATGCCATACCTGGGTTAACACAATTTTGTGCCACGGCATGTCGGCTTTGTGCAGTGCCTGGGTGTGCATATCGATGCAGTAAGCACAGCCGTTAATCTGCGAAACGCGCAGAAATACCAGCTCCAGCAGGCTGTGCGACAGGTCGGTTTGTGTCAGATAGCTATAAACGCCACCCAGGGCTTTCATCGCACCGGGCGCGGCGCTGTAAAAATCGATACGTTGGCTCATCTTTCGTTCCTCAATCAGTTAAGGTTTTCATCTGCATTGTTCACTGCCGTATGGAGCAACAAAAGTGCCAAAAAATGACAAAAGCAGTGGCCCATTCGCCCTGACATTGGATCGCAGCGATACGCGGGGGTTGAGTGAACAGCTGCATCAGCAACTCAGCATGGCGATTGCCGAAGGGCAACTGGTGGCCGGTGCGCGCTTGCCATCATGCCGTGATCTGGCAGTGCAGCTGGGCGTGGCGCGCGGCACGGTGCGTCGCGCTTATGACATGTTGGTGGATAGCCAATTGTTGGTGGCAAAAGGGGCGGCAGGCACCTTTGTGGCGGCAGCGGCGTTAAGCCAGCCGCCGCGCGCGGCGGTGGCTGCGACAGGGTCCGCTCTGCTTGACATGGTGTATGACTTCGACACGGCGCCGCTGACTTTCCAAATGGGCGTCCCCGCCAGCGACGCTTTTCCGGCCAAAGTCTGGACGCGCGTAGTACAACGGCAGGCGCGCCAGCAGGCCAGCCAGTCACGCGGTTATCCCGATCCGCGCGGCAGCCTTGCGCTGCGCCAGGCGCTGGTGGGCTATCTGGCGGTGGCGCGCGGGATTCATTGCCAGGCAAGTCAGATCCTGGTAACCAATGGCTACGCGGGCGCGCTGGGTTTGATTGCGCTGGCGCTCGGTTTACACGGTCAACAGGCATGGATGGAAGAACCCGGTTTTATGCTGGCACGCGCGGCATTGCAGCACATGCATGTCACGCCAGTTGGCATTCCAGTCGATGTCGAGGGATTGCAGGTGGAGGAGGGGATTGCGCGCGCGCCTGATGCTGCATTTGCCCTGGTCACGGCCGGACAGCAGGCACCGCTTGGGGTAACGCTCTCGCTGGCGCGCCGCCAGGCGTTGCTGGCCTGGGCCAGCTCCCAACAGCGCTGGATCGTGGAAGATGACTATCTCGGCGAACTGCAACTCGGCAGCCGTGCCGCCCCGGCGCTGGCGGCGATGGATAACGACGGGCGAGTGATCCACGTCGGCACCTTCAGTAAAACCCTCAGCCCAAGCCTGCGGCTGGGATTTGTCGTGGTGCCGCCCGGTCTGGCGGCGCGCTTTGCCGACACCAGCGCACTGCTGGCACCCGCCTCCTCTGCGCTGCTGCATGACGCGGTAGCGGAATTCCTGCGTGAGGGCCATTTCCTGCGCCATTTGCGGCGTATGAAGCGGGTCTATCATGAGCGGCTGGAGGGGATTGTTGCGGCATTACGCCCGCATTTTACTGATGTTCAACGCGCCGGTCTGGCAGTGATTGTCCGTTTGCCCGCAGGCACGCCAGACCAGCAAATTGCCCGTGAGGCGCTGGCCTATGGCCTGGCACCTTCACCGCTCTCCATCTGGTTTCAACACGAAACCGGGCGACAATATGGTTTCCTGCTGGGGGTGACCCAGTTACCGCGCGAAGGGTTTGCGCGCTGTGCCGAACGGCTGAAATGGCTGGTGGATGCGCATCAACCACGCATGGACCAGTAAAAAACCGCATTCTTGTGCCTTTTACTGGTCCAATGGGAGGATTAAGGTACGCCTCATTGCAACGAATGAGGAATCTGAGTGATGAAACTGTTACATGTTGATGTCAGCCCAAAAGGTGCCAAATCCAACTCTCGCGCGTTAAGTCGTTATTTTGTTGAGCGTTTGCAGGCGCAGCTGCCTGCGTTGCAGGTGGAGTATCTCGATCTGGACCAGCATCCGGTGAGCCATGTCAGCGGGGAGTTTGCCCAGGCGACTTACACACCGGAGGACCAACGCACGCCACGTATGAAAGCGGTGCTGGCAGATTCCGATCGCCTGTGTGCGCAACTGCTCGATGCCGATGCCTTGCTGTTCGCTATGCCGATGTACAACTGGAGTATGCCATCGGCCTTCAAAGCCTATATTGATGCCATTATTCGCACCAATCTGACGTATCACTTTGATGAACAACAAAATGTGATTGGAAATCTGACGCGCCAGAAAGCGCTGTTTCTGACCACGCGTGGGGCAAGCCTGCAACCGGGTTCGCCCTATGCTGACATGGACGCCTTAACGCCCGCCCTGCGTGCTGCCTTTGGCTTTATCGGCATCCAGGCGCCGCAGTTTGTCAACGCAGAACCGCTGGCATTTGCGGACCAGGCCGCACGGGAAGCGGGCCTGGCGCAGGCGTATCGCGATCTGGATGCGGTGGTGACGCTATGGGCCGATGCTGCGGTTACTGCCTGAACCAGCGTCGCCAGACGAAGCGAATAACGAAAAATTCAATCGCGCCCAGCAGTAAAAACCACAGACAAAACACAATGGTGTAAAGCTGATTCAGATCCTGCAAATGAAAGCGGGTTTGCAGGCTCTTTGCCATCGCCAGGCTAAAGGCTGGCGCAGGCAGCAGCAGCGCGGAGAGAAAGCCCAGCAGTAAAATGCCGCCAGGGATAATCAGGGTTTCTAACGGGTTTTTCATCGCAAAATTCCACAACAAGTCGCGCATATAGCGTAGCGGCGCGATTTATCGCGCGGGTTTTAAATAACCGTGAAAATAGCGCGATAAATCGCGCCGCTACCCGAATTCGTGCAATAGCATCAAATCGAGCGGGCATTAGCGCACAAAGCCCCACACGGCGCAATCCCTGGGACGACAGGCTGAATAATTTTCTTCTATTCCATCGACTTAGCAGCAGAAATAGCGAGAGTTAAGAGTTATAGCCTTTGCTATACTTAAAGCCCTGATTTTACTGTCTTTTTTTTAGTGAGTTTGCGTGCTAGACTGCGCGCACTTTTTCATTACTGAACAATAGATGCGGACAAACTCCAGGCTTATACGCCTTTTGCTCCGCGTCGACTGAAAAATCATGACATTTATCGCAACCCTGATTCTGGCCTTAGGTATGTCAATGGACGCTTTCGCCGCAGCACTTGGCAAAGGCGCGTCCCTGCATCGTCCAGATTTTAAAGAGGCACTGCGCACCGGTCTGATTTTCGGTGTGATTGAAATGCTCACCCCGCTGATTGGTTGGGCAATTGGCCTGGCGGCCAGTCGTTATGTAATGGCATGGGATCACTGGCTGGCCTTTGGCCTGCTGACCCTGCTCGGTGGCCGTATGATGATGGCGGGCTTAAGTCAGACCGCCGGTGAACCCTGTGATCCGCCGCAGCGTCACGGTTTTATGGTGCTGGCGTTAACCGCGGTAGCCACCAGTCTGGATGCCCTGGCAGTGGGTGTTGGCCTGGCGTTTTTGCAGGTGAACATCGTGATGACCGCTATCACCATCGGCGCAGCCACCACCGTCATGGCGACCACCGGCGTGATGGTGGGACGCTTTATTGGCCCGGTATTGGGCAAATGGGCGGAAGTGCTGGGAGGCGTTGTCCTGATTTGTATCGGTTCCACCATTCTGGTGGAACATCTGGGTTGGTTCAGTTAAGGTCTTTCGTATCGGCAGATTGTGCAGATGCGAAAAAACCTGCAATTTTGTGATCTGGTTCAAAGTTTCTTGCTTAAAAAACAGGCTGGGGATATACTTTTTTTAGTATTTCTCAACTTATTTTTAATCAGGTGCTTTATGAAACGGTTCTTCAAATACGTGTTTCGTGCTTATGTTGAAACTTACAAACACGTACCGCCGGGTGCTTTAAACTAAGCGCTCCGCACGCAACCCTCGATAATCGCGGTCAGGGATCGACCGGTGATTATCAATGATTTTCTTATCTCTCCCGCGCATTCTCTCCCCAATTTCTCCCTGAAAACGTCGTTTTACCCCTTCAGTCATCAGATTTAGATCTGGCTATAGCCTGAGGTTATACCCCGCCACTAAACAAGCATTCGTCACCCTCGCCAGCAGCATGGAATAGTCAGCTCAGGTCCTTTTCACCTGTCTGATACGAGAAACATCATGCTGATCCCGCAACCTTATTTGCTTTTCCTTGGCGACGTAACCGATCCACTGGCGGCTAAAACCGCGCGCGGCATCCACGTCTGGCGTCCTGAGCAGTGCGTTGGCGAAATCAAACTGCCTGGCTGCACCGTGAGCCTTGGTCTGGAAGAGATCGACATCGCCACCGCCAAAGCGCGTGGCGCGAAAACCCTGGTGCTCGGCACCGCCAACGCCGGTGGTTACCTGCCGCAGCACTGGCTGGATACCGTGCGCAACGCCATCAAAGCCGGTATGAATGTTGCCAGCGGCCTGCACCATCGTTTGGTGGATGAGCCTGAGCTGGTGGCGCTGGCACAGGAATTCGGCGTTGAACTGTTTGATATCCGCCATATGCGTCCGAAGCTGGACGTTGGCAGCGGCAAAAAACGTACCGGTAAGCGTGTACTTACAGTCGGCACCGACTGCTCAGTAGGCAAGATGTACACCTCGCTGGCGCTGGAAGCCGCAATGCGTGATATCGGCCTGAAAGCAGATTTCCGCGCCACCGGTCAGACCGGTATCCTGGTTGCGGGTGCCGGTATCGCGATCGATGCGGTGATTGCTGACTTTATCGCGGGTGCGGTTGAAGCGTTGTCACCGGCTAACGAGGCCGATCACTGGGACATCGTTGAAGGCCAGGGTTCCTTGTTCCATCCGTCCTACGCCGGTGTTTCGATGGGTCTGATCCACGGTGCGCAGCCGCAGTGGCTGGTGATGTGTCATGAGATGGGCCGCCCACATATGCGCCATCTGCCGCATCAACCGATGGTCAGCCTGAAAGATTGCGTGGAAGCTAACCTGCGCGCCGCCACCGTCACCAGTGACTCGGTGCAACTGGCCGGTTTCGCTATCAACACCTCGAGCTACAGCGAAGAAGAAGCGCGCGCCTACTGCGCCGAGGTCAGTGCCGAGTTTGGCGTACCTGCCACCGACCCGGTGCGCTTTGGTATCAGTGACATCGCGGCGCTGCTGAAGGAGCGTGGCTAAGATGCGGCGCATGCAGATTGAAGTGCTGGAGCTGCCGCTGGCGCGCCCGTTTGCCATCTCGCGTGGCACGCGCACCGCAGTGACGGTGATTCGCGTCACCCTGGAGCAGAATGGCTTTATTGGTCGCGGCGAATGTACACCTACGCCGCGTTACGACGAAACGCCAGAAAGCGTCAACGCCGAGCTGGAAGCGATGCGCGCTGACATCGAAGCGGGCCTCAGCCGTGTCGATCTGCAAACCCGTCTGCATGCCGGTTCAGCGCGTAACGCGCTGGACTGCGCGCTGTGGCGGCTCGGCGCTGCGCTGGCGAAACAGTCAATCTGGCAGCTGACGCAGCAGGAGCAGCCAATTTCGGTGATCACCGCCGAAACTCTCAGCCTGGACAGCGTTGCCAATATGGCGGAAGCGGCAGCCGATGCGGTATCGCGTGGCGCGATCCTGCTGAAAATCAAACTTAATCGTGACGACATTCTGGAAAAAGTGGCGGCGATCCGCGCTGCGGCCCCGTACGCCACGCTGATTATTGATGCCAACGAAGCCTGGTCTGGTGTGGATCTGCACAGCCTGCTTAACGCGCTGCTGCCGTACAACATCGCGATGGTCGAGCAACCGCTACCGGCCGGTCAGGATCAGGATTTACAGCGTTTCACCCATCCGATTCCGGTGTGTGCTGACGAGAGTTGCCACACGCGGGAAGACATCGCGCAACTGCGCAATCGCTACGAAATGATCAACATCAAGCTGGATAAATGCGGCGGGTTAACCGAAGCGCTGGCGATGGTGGCCGAAGCACAAAAGCTGGATATGCGCCTGATGGTCGGCTGCATGCTGGGTTCATCGCTGGCGATGGAAGCGGCGCTGCCAGTGGCGATTGCGGCAGAACATGTCGATCTGGATGGCCCGATTTGGCTGGCGGCAGACAGCTCGCCATTCCTCTCCTATTCCCAGGGCCGAATCTGGCTATAACCCGCACGCGGAGCAACGATGACGGACACTTCACTTATGCACAACGCCGCCAGCGTTGCCGGTTCCGCGACTGCGCCGGTACTCGCTATTCAGGACCTCAGCGTCAGCTTTCGCGGCCGAAGCGGCGTTAGCCAGGCGCTGAAAGGCATCAATTTCGAAATACATCAGGGCGAAATCGTCGCCGTGGTTGGCGAGAGTGGATCGGGTAAATCGGTCACCTCGCTGGCGGTGATGGGGTTGCTGGCGGCGTCAGGCCGTATCGATCGCGGCAGCATCCAGTTCCGCGATCGTCGCGGTCAACTGCATCAGCTGGAAAAACTCAACGAAACCCAGCGCCGCACTTTGCGTGGCCGCGAAATGTCGATGATTTTTCAGGAGCCGATGACCTCACTGAACCCGGTGTTGCGCGTCGGCGATCAGCTGACGGAAGCGCTACGCGACCAGCAAATTTGTGGCAAAGCCGAGGCCGAAGCGCGTGCGCGCGAACTGCTGCGCCAGGTGCGTATTGCCGATGTCGATCGCGTGATGAAAAGCTACCCGCACTCGTTATCGGGTGGGATGCGGCAGCGAGTGATGATTGCGCAGGCGCTGGCCTGCGACCCGCAATTGTTGATCGCCGATGAGCCGACGACCGCGCTCGACGTTACGGTGCAGGCGCGCATTCTGCATATCCTGCGCGATCTGCAACGCGCCAAACAGATGGCGGTGCTGTTTATTACCCACGATATGGGCGTGGTGGCGGAAGTCGCCGACCGTGTGGTGGTGATGTATCGCGGCGATGTGGTGGAACAGGGCACGGTGGCGGAGATTTTCAATGCGCCGCAGCATCCTTACACCAAAGCCTTGTTGGCGGCGGTACCGAAACTCGGTGACATGCGTGAACACGCCTGGCCGCAACGCTTTCCGCTGCTCGGTGCCGTGCCAGCCGATAATGCCGAACAGCGCACCGCGCGTTATGACGACAAACCGCTGCTCGATGTCCGTGGCCTGAAAGTGTATTACCCGATTCGCAGCGGCATCTTCTCGGCGCTGACTCACCAGGTACATGCGGTGGAGCAGATCGATTTCACGCTGTGGCCGGGAGAAACCCTGGCGATTGTTGGCGAGAGCGGCTGTGGCAAATCCACCACCGGTCGCGCGTTGATGCGTTTAATCAACAGCGATGCCGACAGTATCCATTTCCAGGGTAACGAAATTGCCAACCTGAAAGAGGCACAGTTTCAGCCGCTCAGGCGTGAAATCCAGATGGTATTTCAGGACCCCTATGCCTCACTCAATCCGCGCTTAACCGTGGGGTTCACCATTGCCGAGCCGCTGCTGCTGCATGGCGTGGTGAAGTCACTGGAGGAGGCGACGCCGCAGGTGGAAGCGTTGCTGAAAAGTGTTGGCCTGCTGCCGGAACATGCGCGCCGTTATCCGCATGAGTTTTCCGGCGGCCAGCGTCAGCGCATTGCGATTGCCCGTGCAATGGCGCTGAAACCAAAAGTAATTATCGCTGACGAGGCGGTCTCTGCGCTGGATGTGTCGATTCAGGCACAGGTGGTGAACCTGATGATGGATCTGCAACAACAAACCGGTGTGTCGTGGATTTTTATCTCGCATGACATGGCGGTGGTGGAGCGTATCGCCAACCGCGTGGCGGTGATGTACCTCGGCCAGATTGTGGAGCTGGGGCCACGCCAGTCGGTGTTCAATAACCCGCAACATCCCTATACCCAACGGCTGCTGGCTTCGGTGCCGGTGGCAGATCCACAGAACCGTCCACAACGAACTTTCGAAGACAGCGAGATCCCCTCGCCGCTACGCAAGGTGGGAGAAACGGTCATTAAACCCCGTTATCGCCAGGTTGCTCCGCAGCACTGGGTCGCTGACGGCATTGTTTCGCGCTAACCCCAATACCAGGAGATTTTATGAACCCGTTTTTCCGTCGCACCTCGCTCGCTCTCGGACTTACCCTCTCCCTGGCGGCTGCCGCACAGGCGCAGGATCTGCACATCTCAATGTATGCCGATATCACTGGCCTTGATCCGCACGATACCTCGGACAACGTCAGCTATTCGGTGCAGAGCGGTATCTTTGAACGGCTGTTCCAGTTTGATGCCCAGATGAAGCTGCAACCCTGGCTGGCGACCGGCTACACCAGCAACGACAGTGCCACCGAATTCACCCTGACGCTGCGCAAAGGCGTGACCTTCCAGGACGGCACGCCGTTCGATGCGGAAGCGGTGAAAGCCAACCTTGAACGCCTCGCCGATCAGACCAAAGGCCTGAAGCGCAACAGCCTGTACAAGATGATCGCGAAAGTCACGGTACTGGCCCCGGATCAGGTCAAAGTTGAGCTGAACCAGTCGTTTGGTGCTTTTATCAACACCCTGGCGCATCCGTCGGCGGTGATGTGGAGCCCGGCAATCCTCAAGCAGTACCCGGACGAAGCGCAGCTGCGTCTGCATCCGGTGGGTACCGGTCCGTTTAAGTTTGTTGACTGGCAGCCGGGGAAAGCGGTCAACCTGACCAAATACGATGGCTACTGGCAGAAAGGTTGGCCGAAAGTCGATAACGTCACCTTCTCACCCAGCCCGGAAGATGCCACGCGCGTGGCCGCACTCAAGTCCGGTCAGGTGGATGCGATCTGGCCGTTGCCGTCCGATCTGATCAGCACCGTGCAGAACGACAGCAAGCTGGCGATCCAGCGCGATCCGAGCATTTACCTGTACTACATGGCGATCAACACCCAGCACAAACCGCTGGCGGATCTGCGCGTGCGTCAGGCGATCAACTACGCCATCGATCGCAATCTGTGGCTGAAAGTGGCGTTTGCCGGTATGGGCAAGCCAGCCAGCTCCGCCATCCCGGAAGGGGTGCAGTTCTGGCAGAAGCAGAGCGACCCGAACTACCGTTACGCACCGGATGAAGCCAAAGCGCTGCTGAAAGCGGCGGGTTATCCGAACGGTCTGGATCTGAAGCTGTGGACCACCAACGCCACTGCCAGCGTGCGTGCGGCGCAGTTCCTGAAAGCGCAGCTCGCGACCGCAGGCATTCGCGTCACCGTGACGCCAATGGATTCCGGGACGCGCAACGCCAAACTGTGGGGCGTGAAGGATCCGAAGCAGGCGGAATTTGACCTCTACTACGGCGGCTGGTCCACCTCTACCGGTGATGCGGATTGGGCACTGCGCCCGCTGTACGCCACCGAATCCTGGGTGCCGACCTCATACAACGTGTCGTACTACAGCAACCCGGCAGTGGATAAAGCGATTGCCGGTGGCCTGGCCACCGCTGACCCGGCGAAACGTGGTGTGGCGTATGCCGAAGCGCAGAAGCTGCTGTGGAAAGATGCCCCGGTCGCCTTCCTCGGTACGCCAGACAACCTGGTGGGTAAACGCAGCAACCTGAGCGGCGTGTCGATGCTGCCAGATGGCAACTTCCTGTATACCCAGGCGGCATTTAAGTAAGACATCGCTGTGACCCTCACCCCGGCCCTCTCCCGCAAGACGGGAGAGGGAGGTAGTGATGGTGCTCGATCAGTCCCCTCTCCCTCTGGCGGGAGAGGGTTAGGGTGAGGGCCCCACCGCTCGCACCATCACAAAAAGGAAACGCATGTTCGCATACATCATTCGTCGTCTGCTGGAGATGATCCCGGTACTGCTGGTGGTCTCGCTGCTGGTATTCGGCTTCATCAAACTGCTACCGGGCGATCCGGCACGTATCTACGCCGGGCCGGATGCACCGCTGGCGGCGGTGGAAGCCGCGCGTCAGCATCTTGGTCTGAATGACCCGCTGCCGCAGCAATATCTGCACTGGCTGGGCGGCCTGTTTCGCGGCGATCTCGGCGTCACCTATCGCACGCAACAACCGGTGCTGGAAGTGATCAAAAAAGGCTTTATGCCGACCATGTGGCTGGCGCTGGCGGGCTTTGCCTGGTCGGTGATTCTTGGTCTGTTTCTGGGTGTGCTGGCGGCACTGAAACGCGGTAAATGGCAGGACTGGACGCTGATGAGCGTCGCGGTGGGCGGTATCTCAATGCCGACTTTCTGGCTGGGCCTGCTGCTGATTCAGTTTGTTGCCATGCCGTTTGGTTTGTTCTCGGTCAGCGGTTTCAACAAGCCCACCGATATCATCCTGCCCGCCATTACCCTTGGCTCCTCGGTGGCGGCGGTGATGGCGCGCTTTACCCGATCTGCGTTCCTGGAAGTGGCACAGGAGGATTACGTGCGTACTGCCAAAGCGAAGGGGTTACGTAATCGGCTGGTCACCTGGAAACATGTGATGCGCAATGCGCTGATCCCGGTGATCACCATGCTTGGTTTGCAGTTTGGTTTTCTGCTGGGTGGATCGATCGTAGTGGAAAGCGTGTTCAACTGGCCGGGATTAGGCTGGCTGCTGATCGAATCGATCAAAGCGCAGGATCAGCCGGTAATTCAGGCGCTGGTTATGCTGTTTGTCTTTGAATTTATTGTGATTAACCTGCTGGTGGATCTGCTGTACGCAGTGGTTAACCCGGCAATTCGCCTGCGACAGGAGCCGTGATGAGTCTGCAATCTCTGCCTGCCAACACGCAGGAGGCGATCCGTTCGCCGTGGCGCGATTTTCTCCACGCCTTTGTGCACAATCCACTGGCGCTGGTATCGGGCGGTTTTGTGTTGCTGCTGGTACTGGTGGCGATTTTCGCCCCGTGGCTGGCCCCGTGGGACCCGATGGCACCAGACTGGATGGCGCTGTCGTCACCGCCGTCTGCCGCGCACTGGATGGGCACCGACGATCTCGGTCGTGACCTGTTCAGTCGCATTATCTTTGGCGCACGTATCTCGTTATATGTTGGCGTTGTGTCAGTCACGCTTGGCATGGTGGTGGGCGTGATGCTTGGCTTGCTGGCGGGCTACTATGGTCGCTGGATCGACATGCTGATCATGCGTGGTTCTGATGTGCTGTTCGCCTTCCCCGGTATGCTGCTGGCGATTGCGGTGGTGGCCATTCTCGGGCCAGGTCTGAATAACGTGATTATCGCGGTGGCGGTATTCAGCGTACCGGTGTTTGCCCGCATCGTACGTGCGTCGACCTTATCGCTGAAGCAGGCCGCCTATGTGGAAGCGGTACGCTGCGCCGGTGCGCCGGACCGGGTGATCCTGCTGCGCCATATCCTGCCGGGTACGCTGTCGAACGTGATTGTCTACTTCACCATGCGCATCGGCACCAGTATTCTCACCGCAGCCGGACTGAGTTTTATTGGTCTTGGCCCGGAGCCGGACGTCCCGGAGTGGGGCAACATCCTCGCGATGAGCCGCAACATGATGATGGCGGGCATGTGGCACGTTAGCGTCTTCCCTGGACTGGCGATTTTTATCACGGTGCTGGCGTTTAACCTGCTGGGCGATGCCCTGCGCGATACGCTTGATCCCAAACTGAAGAGTTAAACATGGATTTTCAACAGATGCAGCGCGACCTGCTGCTGCAACGCTGGCGTGAAACGCGCCAGCTCGGTCAGCCGCGCAGCGCCTGTGGGCCGACCAACCTGATCAGCGATGTTCCCGGCGTGCGCGTCGGCCATGCCACGTTGGCCGAGGGTGAGATCCAGACCGGCGTCACCGCGATTGTGCCGCCGGGCGACAATCTGTTCCAGCAACCGCTGCCCTGCGCGGCAGCGGTGTTTAACGGCTTTGCCAAGCCGGTTGGTCTGGTACAGGTGGAGGAGCTGGGCGAATTGCAGACACCAATCCTGCTCAGCAACACCCTGGCAGTCGGCACGCTGTTTACCACCCTGGTGCGTGATGCCATCAGCCGCAACCCGGAGCTGGGCCGCAGTTTGCCTACGGTTAATCCGCTGGCGCTGGAGTGCAACGACGGCTGGCTGAACGACATCCAGGCGCTGGCGGTGACGGAAGCGCTGGCGCAGCAAGCCCTGCACCAGGCGCAGCCCGATTTCCCCCGTGGCAGCGTGGGGGCCGGGCGCGGTATGAGCTGCTTCAGCCTGAAAGGCGGCATTGGCAGCGCCTCGCGTCTGATCCCTTCATTGAATGCCACGCTGGGCGTGCTGGTGCTGGCGAACTTTGGCGCACTGACGGCGTTAACGCTGGATGGCGTGCGCCTCGGCGAGATGATCTCCCCGTTGCTGCCGGAACTGACGCCACAGCGCGATGCGGGTTCCATCATCATCATTATGGCGACCGATGCGCCGCTGGATGCTCGTCAGTTGAAGCGCGTGGCAAAGCGCGCGGGTGCCGGCCTGGGACGTCTTGGCAGCTACTGGGGTCATGGTTCCGGCGATATCGCGGTAGCCTTTTCCACCCAGGGCCAACCACAGCCACCGGACGATGCGGCGCTGGAACCCTTGCTCGCTGCCGCCGCCGATGCCACTGAACACGCGGTGCTGGATGCGTTGCTGAGTGCCGAAGCCGTTACCGGCTTCCGCGGCCACCACCGCCCGGCATTGACGGATGTTTTAGACAAACTGGCGCAACCATAACTTCCCGGTATTCTTGCGCGATAAATCGCGCCGCTACGAATGAACGCACGTAATGTAGCGGCGCGATTTATCGCGCGGTTTTGGCTTGTAACATGATTAACGGAACAAACATCACCCTATGAAAATCTTTATCTCCGCCGATATCGAAGGCATCGCGGGCGTGATGCGCCCGGAACAATGTTCACCCGGCCATGCGGAATATCAGCTGGCGCGTGAATTGATGGAACAGGAAGTCAACGCCGCCATTGACGGGGCATTTGCCGGTGGTGCCACCGAGGTGGTAGTGGCTGACAGCCACGCGCAAATGACCAACCTGCGCGCAGAAAATATCGATGCGCGTGCCCGGCTGGTGCAGGGCAAACCTCGCGGTTTGTCGATGGTCGAAGGGCTGGAGCAGCAACCGTTCGATGGCCTGTTTTTTATCGGTTATCACAGCGCGGCAGGAGAGCCGGGCGTGCTGGCGCACACCATTAACGGTCGCGCGTTCTGGCGCATCCATATCAACGGCAAAGTGATGGGCGAGAGCGATATCTATGCCGCTGCGGCTGCCGAACAGGGCACACCGCTGTGGCTGGTGAGCGGCGACGATCAGCTCAAGGGTTGGATGGGCGAGCATTATCCATCGGTGGACTACGTCTGCGTAAAACGCGCGATTTCCCATACCTGCGCAGAATCCATCAGCCCGCAGGCGGCGCAAAACGCCATTCGCGCGGCGGCGACGGCGGCAGTGCAGCGTGCCAGTCAGGTCAGCACCACCCGCCTCAGCGCCCCTTATGAGATGCAGCTCCAGGCGAGCAAACCGGTGCTGGCCGATCTGTTCAGCCTGATCCCCGGTGTAACACGTATTGATGCGGTAACGGTGGGCTATCGTGCCGAGCAGATGGGGACACTGATCAGCCTGCTGAGTGCCTTCTCATATCTGGCGAGTACGCAAAATTAAGCCACATCGCGCGCAGGTCGTACCGCTTTCCTGTGCGGCTTTTGGTAACCTGCGCGCGATTTTTTTATTCCAACGAGGCAGTCATGCAGCTTTGCAGTTTTTATCTTATTGACCAGGCAACAAAAAGTTATGGAATCGTGCAGGAACAGGGTGTGGTGGATCTCGGCAAACGCCTCGGTGCCGAATGTCCCGACCTGAAAACCCTGCTGCAACGTGGTGCGCAGAGCGACCTGGCAGCGTTCCACGCGCTGCCTGCCGATTACCCCTTCAGTGCTATCCGTTTTCTGCCGGTGATTGAGAATCCGGGTAAGGTGTTTTGCGTTGGGATGAATTACGCCGACAAACGCAAAGAGTTTGCTGAAACGCTTGAAGCGCCGACCTTATTTGTGCGCTTTGCTGATTCGTTGGCGGCTCATGAGCAGCCGCTGCTGAAACCGGTCACTACCCAGGAGTTCGACTATGAAGGCGAGCTGGCGGTGATCATCGGCAAACCGACGTATCAGGTCAAAGCGGATGAAGCGTTGGCCCACGTCGCCGGTTACAGCTGCTTTATGGATGCCACCGTGCGTGACATGCAGTTCACCTGGTTCACTGCCGGGAAAAACTGGCCGCAAACCGGGGGTTTTGGCCCGTGGATGACCACCGCGGATGAGATCCCCGATCCACAGCAGTTGGCGATTAAAACCTGGCTGAATCAGCGTGAAGTACAGAACGACACCACCGCCAGCATGGTGCATCCGGTAGCGAAGATCATCGAATACATCTCGGCATTCAGCCCGCTGGCGGCAGGGGATGTGATCATCACCGGTTCACCAGGCGGCGTGGGTAAGAAGCGCACGCCACCGCTGTTTATGTTCCCCGGCGATGAGATTGAAGTGGAGATCGAAAAAATCGGACGCCTGCGTCACCCTATTGCGTGATAAATCACGCCGCTACTGATGGGTGCAATCATTTGTAGCGGCGCGATTCATCGCGCGGGTTTTGGTGCTTAGCGCGTAAACGTCACCACACGGCTGCGGTTCAGCAGCAGCCGCACGCTATCGCCGCTGCGCGCCAACACAAAACGTTTTTCCCACGGACCATCCAGCGCGGTAGCCAGCACGCGATCGCCGCCCAGCGATTGCAGCGTGGCACGAATCGCCGCCGGGCCGATGCCCATCGTCAGCGCATCCCCTTCAATCACCATTTCACTGCGCCACTGCGGCGCAAACCAGCGTCCTTGCAGGTTATCGAGGCTGGCGCTATCGGGCTGCACCGGCACAAAACGGCGCGCGGCATGGCCGATTTCACCAACAATCGCCGCACCGTCGTGGCGTAACTGCATGGGGAAGGTACTGGAAAGGGAGACGGCGTCGCCGTGACGCTCGTCGCGCCACAGGGTTTCACCGGCACCGAGCCAGGTGGCGGTAACGCCGTTAATCTCCAGCCAGTCGGCGGCATCCGGTGCCACATACAAACCGGGTGTCAGATCGTGCCCCTTCTCCGGCAACGTGCGGCCCAATGCCGCCGCCAGGATACGCAGTGCGCTTTCGGAGGTGGTGATATCTTCGCGGTTGGCGACCAGAGCTACCCCAATCTTCAGTTCCGGGTGCAGCAGGAAGTAACTTTTATAACCGGCATGGGAACCGCCATGACCAAACAGCGTCTGGCTACCGAGCGTCGAGCTGGTGATGCCAAGGCCATAACCGCTGGTGCGTCCATCGTTGAGATTGCGCGGCGCACTCAGCCGTTGCAGCACGCCTGCACCGGGACCGGTGTCTGCCAACAGCGTTTGCAGCCAGCGCGTCAAATCATGCAGGCTGCCGGTCACGCTGCCGGATGCCGACAGATGCAGACCGGCGCTGGAAAGCTGCCACTGCTGCCCATTATTCCAGTAACCCGGCACCAGGCCGGGGACGATATCAAACCAGCTTTCCGGGGCGAACAGGTTGATATCCAACGGTTCGCAGACGTATTGCTGCAACAGTTCGTTGAACAACACGCCTTTGGCTTTCAGCGCTTCTTCCACCAGACGATAACCGGTGTTGGTGTAGGAAATCTCGCTACCGGGCGGATAACTGAGATCGCCTTCGCGCGCCACGAAAGCCAACAGGTCGGCGGCGGTGGTGGCGTTGTAGACCGACAAACCGAGCAGCGACAGGGTTTCACGCACATCCGGCAAACCGCTGCTCATATCCAGCGCCTGGCCGACGGTTACTGAACCATTAGCGCCGGTCAATTGCGGCAGATGCTGGGCCAGGGTGTCTTCCAGTCGCAGATAGCGGCGGCCTGGCCCGGTCACCAGTGCGGCAAACAGATGTTTGGTGATGGAGGCAAAGCGCACCACGCTGTCGGCGGTGAACGGCGTTTGTTGGGCCAGATCGGCCAAACCGGCACAGTGGGTAGAGTGAATATGGTGAGCATCGAACAGCACGATGGCCCCGCCGGGTGCGCCGGGTTGTTGCCAGCTTTGCACAATTGAGTTTGCAACATCTGCGGCCTGTTGCCAGTGGGCTGTCATGCCGGTTCCTCCAGCGTCATGCTGAGATCAAAAAGTTGCGCGGTGTGCGGATGCTGGATGCGGCGGGCGCGCAGGTCATCGGCGCTTAGTTGCTCCACCATCTCGCCATGTTGCATCACGCCAATGCGCTGACACAGGTGCGTCACCACCGCGAGGTTGTGTGTCACCATAATGTAGGTCAGTTTGCGTTCGCTGCGAAGATCACTAAGTAAATTAAGGATTTCCGCCTGCACCGACACATCAAGTGCGGAGGTCGGTTCATCCAGCAGCAGCACTTCCGGCTCGGCAATCAACGCGCGGGCAATCGCCACACGCTGACGCTGCCCACCGGAGAGCTGGTGGGGATAACGGAACCGCACCGCCGCAGGCAGGCCCACTTCGCTCAGAGCCTGGCTGATGCGTTGCTCGGCGCGATCGAGCTGATGTACCAGCAACGGTTCGTGCAGGATACGGTCAATGGTCTGGCGTGGATGCAGCGAACCGAACGGGTCCTGAAACACCATTTGCACCTGACGAAAAAAGGCCCGGCTGCGTTTGGCACTCAGCGCCTGACCACCGAAGGTCATGCTGCCTTGCCAGTGTTCATTCAGGCCCGCCAGCGCCCGCAGGATGGTGGATTTGCCGGAACCGCTTTCGCCGACCAGACCAAAACTTTCGCCGTTACCAACGGCAAAGCTGACGCCTTTCACCACGGTGTGCGCACCAAAGGCGATGCGCAGATTATCGATTTGAATCATGTGTTTTGCTCGTTTAGCTAATCATCCGATCCAACTCGCGCGATAAATCGCGCCGCTACAGGCCGCTACAGGCCGCTACAGGCCGCTACAGGCCGCACCAGACCGTGGCGGCGCGATTCATCGCGCAATTTCGGAAACGCTTATTAATCCCGCCACGCCGCATCGCGCTGCAACACCGGCAACCGCTCGCGCGGATGGCGCAACGATGGCAGGCAGGCCAGCAATCCGCGGGTATAAGGATGCTGCGCCTGTTGTAGCTGCCCGGCTTCCAGCAATTCGACGATCCGTCCGGCGTACATCACCGCCACGCGATCGCAGAAATGCGACACCAGCGGCAGATCGTGGCTGATCAGGATCAACCCCATGCCGCGCGCAGAAACCAGATCGTCAATCAGTTTCAGGATCTCGGCCTGCACCGTGGCATCCAGCGCGCTGGTGGGTTCGTCAGCAATCAGCAGCTCCGGGTCCGGTGCCAGCATCATGGCGATCATCACGCGCTGGCCCATGCCGCCAGAAACTTCATGCGGATAGCGTTTTGCCACCGTCTCGGGATCGCGGATTTTGACCTGTTCCAGCAACTCAATCGCCGCCTGCATCGCCGCTTTTCTGCTGCCGCCTTTGTGCTCGCGCCAGGCTTCGGCAATCTGCTGGCCGATGGTCATCACCGGATTCAGCGAATATTTCGGGTCCTGCAAAATAAAACCAACGCGTTTGCCGCGAATCTGGCGCAGCACTTTTTCGCTGGCGCCGCGCAGATCGATACCATCAAAACGCAGCACATCTGCCGTGACTTCGGCATTGCCCGGCAGCAATTGCATCAGGCTGCGCGCTGTCAGCGATTTGCCGGAGCCGCTCTCGCCAACAATGGCGAACTTCTCGCGGCCAACGCTAAAGCTGACGCCACGCACTGCTTCAAAAGTCTCAGCACGATTGCGGAAGGCAATGCGCAGATTTTCAATTTCCACCAACATTTAGCGCTCCTTCGGGTCCAGCACGTCGCGCAGACCGTCGCCAAGAAAGTTGAACGCCAGCGACGTCAGAAAAATAGCGATACACGGCATCAGCGGCACCCACCATTCGCTGAACAGGAAACGGCGCGCGGTCGCGATCATCGTGCCCCATTCCGGTGAAGGTGGCTGTGCCCCCATACCGAGAAAGCCAAGGCTGGCAGCGGTGATGATGATCGAACTCATGTCGAGGGTGACGCGCACAATCAGGCTTGGCACGCACAACGGCATGATATGGCGCAGAATAATGCGTAATGGCGCTGCCCCGGTCAGACGACTGGCTGCGATAAAATCGCTGTTGCGGAACTGCAACGTCTCCGCACGCGCCAGGCGCGCATAGGGCGGCCACGCGGTGAGGGCGATGGCCAGCACCGCACTTTCGACACCCGGTTTCAGTGCGGCGACAAATGCCAGCGCGAGAATCAGGCGCGGGAAGGCGAGGAAGATATCGGTCAGACGCATCAGCGCCTTGTCGACAAATCCACCGGCATACCCGGCGATACAGCCAATTAACAGGCCGAGCGGGGCGGTCAGCAACACCACGGCGATCACCATGCCAAGCGTGGTGCGCCCGCCATAAATGATGCGCGTCCAGACATCGCGCCCCAGTTCATCGGTGCCGAGCCAGTGTGCCCAGGACGGTAACGCAAGGCGGTTATCCAGATGCTGCGCGCCAGGATCGAACGGTGTCAGCAGCGGGGCAAACAGCGCCAGCAGCAACATCAGGAAAATGACCAGCAGCCCCGCCATCGCCAGCGGGTTACTGCGCAGGCTGAGCCACAGACGATAGCGACGGCCCCACACCGCCTGACGGCGGTTAGCTGGCGTGTCATCAAGTAGCCAGTCACGAGAGAAAAAGATCATTTTACGCGCGGGTCCCAAAGTCGATAGAGAAGGTCAGCCAACTGGTTTAGCAGCACATACACGGTGCCGACCAGCAAGGTTGCGCCCACCACCGGGTTCATGTCGGCATTCATCAGCGAGGTGGTGAGATACTGCCCGAGGCCCGGCCAGGCAAAGACGTTTTCCGTTACCACCGCGCCTTCCAGCAGTCCGGCATAGGTCAGCGCCAGCACCGTCACCAGTTGCACCGCCACGGTGGGGAAGGCGTGACGCCAGATCACCCGAGCCGCAGATAAGCCCTTGGCGCGTGCCGTAATCACGAACTCGCCGCTCAGGGCGTTGAGCATAAAGGTACGCGTCATACGCGTGATGTAGGCCATGCTGAAATAAGCGAGGATCAACACCGGTTGCGCCATATGCGCCAGCGCATCGCGGAAAGCGTCATATTCACCTGCCAGCAGCGAGTCGATGGTGAGGAAACCGGTGACCTGCGGCACCATATCCTGCCAGATGATGTCCTGACGTCCCGGTCCTGGCGCGATACCCAGCACCGCGTAGAACACCAGCAAACTGAGTAACGCCAGCACGAACACCGGCAGCGAGTGGCCGGCGAGGCACACTACGCGGATGGTTTGATCCACCCAGGTGCTTTGCCGCACCGCCGCCCACACGCCCAGCGGGATACCGATCAACGCGGCGATAATAATCGCCGCCGTTGCCAGCTCCATAGTGGCAGGGAAGAAACGTGCGATATCGGTGGTGACCGGATTGGAGGTCAGAATCGATTTGCCGAGATCGCCATGTAACAGCTGATTGAGGTAATGACCAAACTGGATGTAAAGGGGCTGATCCAGCCCCATCTCCGCACGTACGCGCTCCACAACGGACTGAGGCGCGTTATCACCGACCGCTGCCAGCACCGGATCGGTGGGCATCACGCGGCCAATGAAAAAGGTCAAAACCGACAGGCCAAACAGCGTCAGCACCAGGCTGCTCAGGGTGCTGACGATTTTCTTCAGTAACGGCATCAGGCTTTTTTCACCTGCTCATACGGCCATTGTTCCAGCACCGTCATATGGACATCGCTGATATTTTTGCCGACGGCGACGTTTTTGGTTTTCTGCATCATGTAGATAAACGGACTCTTCTCGCGACCCAACTGCTGAATCTGGTGATACAACGCAATACGTTTGGCCGGATCGGCTTCGTGCAGCGCCTGCTCGGTCAGCTTGTTGAACTCATCATCAGACCAGCTACAACGCCAGGCCAGCGTGCGGTTGCGCGCGTTGTCGCTGTTGTCGGTGTTAACGCAGAAGGCTTCGGTATTGGAGTTCGGGTCGAAGTAATCCGCACCCCATACGGTCAGCGCCAGTTGATGCTGACGGGCGCGCATTTTGGTCAGTACCTGACGGTTTTCCGCCGCAATCAGCGACACTTTGATGCCAATCGCGCCCAGTTGGGTCTGAATCGCCTGGGCGATATCCGGGTAGGGCTGCATCGAGTAGTGGTCGAGGGTGATTTCAAACCCGTCCGGATAACCCGCTTCCGCCAGCAACGCTTTGGCTTTGGCGACATCTTTATGGAATGGGTTGTCGTCCAGCGCTGCCGGGAAACCACTCGGCAGGAAACTCTGATGGGTGGTGAAGCTCATCGACAGAATGTTTTTCTGGATGCTGTCGTAATCCAGCGCCCATTTCAGGGCCTGCCATATCTGCGGTTTTTTCAGGTATTCGTTATTGGTGTTGCACGACATCAACATCACGGACGAGAGGGACTGATTGACCAGATTGACCGCAGGATCGTTTTTTACCTGCAACAGTTGTTCGGTGGTCAGGTCATAAGCGGCATCGACATCGCCTTTTTTCAGCATCAGTGCCTGGGCCGCCGGGTCGGCAATATGCTTCAGGATCACGCGTTTAATTTTGCTTTGGTTGGCAAATTGCGGGCTGAGTTCCAGAATAACGGTTTCGCTGGCTTTCCAGGTGCGCAGGGTAAAGGCACCGGAACCGGCGCTGTGCTGTTTCAGCCAGGCGTTACCGAAGTCGTTGTTCTGCTGGTTCGCCAGGCACGCTTTCTTCGATACGATGCTGCCGACGGTGGCTGACAGGCAATACAACAGGAAGCTTTCAGCGGCCGGTGCGCCCAGTTTCATCTCCAGCGTATGGGTGTCTTTCGCTGTCACCAACTGGGTGACGTTATCTTTGGTAAAGCCAAATTGGTTAATGATAAACGCCGGGCTTTTATCCAGTTTCACGATACGTTCGATGGAGAACGCTGCATCTTCGGCAGTAACGGGCGTGCCGTCGGCGAATTTAGCCGCCGGATCGATGTGAAAGGTATAAACGCTGTTGTCGGCGTTCACTTCCCAGCTTTTTGCCAGCGCGCCAATCACTTTGTCGGCCTGCTGAGGGTCCGGCATGACCAGCTTCTGATACAGGTTGCCGCAGATCTGGCCGCCGATAGCTTCAAAGCTTTCATGCGGGTCGAGGCTGGTCATGTTATCCAGCTGCATCGCCATCACCAGCATGCTGGGGGGCGTGGCAGCAAAGGCAGAATTGAGGCTGAGATACGAAAGGAAGGGCACTGCGGTGCATCCTGCAAGAAAACGTCTTCTGGTTACCATGACAACTCCAACTTATTGATTATTAAAATAAAAAAATTATTATTTGCTGTTTTTTGTCTTGACATTCCCGCCGGGCAGGAGGATTAATAACAGGCATTAAGCCTTTTGTTTCATACGCAGCCGCTTGCCCTGTTTCGGTGCATTGTGCCCCGTCAACTGGCAGCGTTTGCGCTTTCCCCTGAACAAGAAACGGATACAACATGTCTGACTCGCCGAACGCCAACCGGATTGCCATCCCGGTTTTTGATGGTCACAACGATGTCCTCAACAAACTGTGGCAACACCATCAGCCCGATGCCGTGAATGTTTTTTTCAACGGCACTGAATCAGGCCAGATGGACTTTCCCCGCATCCGGCACGGAAATATGGTAGGTGGGATTTTTGCCACCTGGGTGCCATCACACCCGCTAGTTGCAAGAAGTGCGCCAGACCTCTCAGATTTTCCTCATGAAATTATCAGCACTGCGCGCGATGCCACCTTCTCCATGCTGGCGTTATTGCTGCGGATTGAGCAGGCGTCGCAGGGCCAGGTAAAAATCTGCCGCAGCGTGCGTGATATTCGTGAATGCATGAGTAAAGGGGTTCTGGCGGTGGTGATGCATGTTGAAGGGGCGGAAGCGCTGGATACGCATGGCGAGCTGCTGGACATCCTCTACGCCAGCGGGTTACGTACCCTGGGGCCGCTATGGAGCCGTCCGAACCAGTTTGGCGACGGCGTCCCCTTCCGTTATCCCTCCTCGCCTGATATCGGCAATGGTCTGACGGCGGCAGGTAAACAACTGGTGCGTGACTGTAACCAGCGCCGCATCATGGTGGATCTGTCACATATGGATGAAAAAGGTTTCTGGCACACCGCTGAGATCAGCGATGCGCCGCTGGTGGCGAGCCACTCCAATGCGCATGCGCTGAGTGCCCAGTCACGCAATCTCACCGATCGTCAACTGGCAGCGATTGCGGAAACTCAGGGTTTTGTCGGCGTGAACTTTGCGGTGCCGTTCCTGCGTGAAGACGGCGATCGTCACGCGCCCACCACGGTGGACGCCATCGTGCGGCATGTGGAATATCTGCTGGAAAAAGTGGGTGAAGATGGCGTCGGCTTTGGTTCCGATCTGGATGGCGCGACCATGCCGGGCGATATGAAAGACGTGGCCGGTTTCCCGCTGGTGGTGGATGCGCTGGCGGCGCGCGGTTATTCGCAAGAGTTGCTGGAGAAAATTTGCTACGGCAATTGGCTGCGTGTGCTTGAAGCCACCTGGGGCGAATAATCGTGCGATTGCGACATATTGAGGTGTTTCAGGCGATTGTGCAGACCGGCAGCATCAGCGGTGCGGCGCGCCTGCTTAATGTGTCGCAGCCGAATGTCAGCCGGGTGTTGAACCACGCCGAGCAGCAGCTTGGTTTTGCGCTGTTTGAACGGCGCGCCCAGGGGATGATTGTGACGGCGGAAGGGCGGCGTTTGCTGCCGGAAGTGGAAGAACTGTATCAACGCTTACAGTCCATCACCGAGCTGACGGAGCAACTGCGGCGTGGCGAAGGACAGACGGTGCGCGTTGGTGCGGCGCATGCTTTTGGTCAGATGGTGCTGGCCCCGGCGCTGGTCACCTGGCGACAACAGGCGGCATCGGTCAGCGTGGAGTTGGTCACCGAACATTTCAGCACCCTGTGTCGCAGCATTCTCGATAATCAGCTCGATTTCGCGCTGGTATTTGGTCAGCAGGTGGATGCTGACCTGCTGGCGGAACCTTTGTTTCAATCCTCAATGGTGGCGCTGCTGCCGCTGCATCATACCCACAATGAACCGGTCACCCTTGAATGGCTGTGCGCCAATAACCTGCTGATGATGCAAAGCCAGGACCCGTTGGGCCGTGTGCTGCATCGCGCGCTGCGGGATAAGGGGTTAAATCCGGGGGTGTCGTTGTCGATTAAAACCTACTCGGTGATTGCCGACATGGTGCTGGCGGGCGGCGGCGTGGGGATCGTGGATCTGTTTACCGCCTGTCGTTATGCCGATCAGCTGAAGCTGCTGCCAGTGGCACAGCCGTTGCCGTTTGAGGTGATGCTGATTAGCCGCCGTGACCGGCCTCAGTCGCAATCGACCCTGCAACTGAAACAGGTGATTCGTAATAAGTTGTGGGAGATTGCGCGGCAATGTGAATCACGGTTTTTTACGGTGAAGCTGTAGGGGAGCGTTCGCCTTGGCGATGTTTTGGCTCCGGGGCGGTTTCGTTCGCCGCAGGCTGATGCAGTTTCAGTTCGCCGGTGCGGCGACCGAGCAAAGGGTGCCTGGCCGCACCCTTTGCAATCCCGGGCCTTGCGCCAGCCTCCCTCGCCGCTACGCGGTGCTTTTTGCGCGATAAATCGCGCCGCTTGTATCTTGAAGTTGTAACTGGTTAGCTACCCGTTACACGAAACGGAGGCAGCTTGTCGCGCCGCTTAAGACCCGATCTTGTGCCGTAGCTTAAAGCCCTCCGTTTCTCCTTTCACGCCAGCATCTACTCTGAACGGTAACCAGAAGCTCTGACTTCGTATGTACAAGGCAAGATGGCGTGATGGTTCATGTGAAAGGGAGCTGTCTTATGATTTATCTCGGTATTGATGTCAGTAAAAACAAACTCGACCTCTGCCTGTTGCCCGGCAACGGG
>NZ_CP024636.1:3968482-4134753 GCF_009728735.1 Pantoea phytobeneficialis | reverse complement strand
TGTGGTACCGGTGGAAAAAACGTCCGGGAGCTCAGTCAGGGGGCGTGCGCGGATGTCAAAAACAGGCCCGGCAGACGTAAGGGCGAAACTGTATATGGCGGCGATCGTAGCGATCAGGTGGAATGCCCCGGCGAAGGCGCTGTACCAGAGGCTAATCGCGAAGGGCAAAGCCAGCAAGGCCGCGCTTGGAGCGGTGATGCGCAAGCTGGTTCATCAGTGCTTCGGGGTGCTGAAAACGCGGATGAAGTGGGATGAAAATTACGCAGCTACCGCTTGACGTTCAAGACGGTAGCTACAACTGCCGACGGACCGGCGGCGATTCGCTCCTGCTCAACGCCGCCTTTCGCCGCATCCATGCGGCTCATCCTGGCAGCATTCATTCGCTCAGCGAGTCCGGATGGCGCCCCACCCTCGCTGCACGCCTTTTACTTCTCTGTAATATCATCACTGCTGTCTGCGCGATAAATCGCGCCGCTACGGGTAACGTGCGGCCATTTGTAGCGGCGCGATTTATCGCGCAATTAAGAGAGCACCTGGCTTACAGGCGGTGAGGTGGGCGGCATCCGCAGCGCCGAGCGCGAGGACGGCGCAGGGCGCGGATTGTTAAGGCCCGCGTCCTCGGGCCTTAACCCGTCCGCCTGCACGATGCAGCTGAAACTCCACCATGTCTGGCGGGCGGAACCTACTCAGAGTTAAACCGCTGCTGGCGGGCGGAACCTTTCCAGAATCAAACCCCATCCGTAATCGGTTTACGCACCAACAACAGATACGCCAGCGCCCCTACCACCGTCACACCGGCACAAATCATCAGCGCCAGGCTGAAGGATTTGGTGGTGTCCAGCACCCAGCCCGTCACGACCGGTGCAAACGAAGCGAAAACAAAGCTGGCAAAGTTCTGGATACTGCCGACCGACGCCGTCATGCGTGCAGTCACGTTGGCATGAATCAATCCCCAGCAGGACGTACCGGCAAAATGGATACAGAACAGCGCCATACCAATCAGCGTCACCGCGCTGGTGGTGTCAGTGGCACGGGTGACGAAGGCGGTAAATGCAGCTGACAGCAACATACCGCTGACAATGCTCACCTTACGCACCTTCACTGCATTTATCCCACGACGCACCAGCGCATCCACCACATAGCCGTTGAGCAACATCCCGGCGGCACCGAACAGGAACGGAATCGCCGCCAGTAAACCGGTGCTTTTCAGGTCGAGGTTATAGGTGGATTGCAGGTAGCCCGGCAGCCAGGCGATATACAGCCACGCGGTGTAGTTGATGCCGCTGAAACCAATCATCATGCCCCACATGGTGCGTTGCTTAAACAGACCACGCCACTCGGCAAAACTGATCGGCTCCTTGCGTGATGCCACGCTACCCGCCTGTAAATAATGGATCTCTTCCGCGCTCAGTTTGTTGTTGTCGCGATCGCGGTAGGTCAGATACCAGCCGATAGCGAGGAACATACCCAATACGCCGATGGTGACAAACATACCGCGCCAGCCCAGCACCAGCATCATCGCTGCCAGAATGGGCGGGGCAATCGAAAGGCCAATCATCGAGGCGGCGTTAAACATCCCCATCGGCATACCGCGATCTTTGATGTTGAACCAGTCGTTGATCACCTTCACGCCGCACGGGTTCATCGGCGCTTCGCCAATACCCAGGCCAATACGCACGAGGATAAATTGGGTGAAGTTATGCACCATACCGGCGGCGGCCTGGAACAACGACCAGAAGAACATGCCAATCGCCAGCATAATGCGCGGGCCTTTGCGGTCCAGCAGTGCACCGCACGGCAGCTGCGCCAGACCATACGCCAGCGAAAACGCTGACAACAGTACGCCAATCTCGGTGGCCGACAAACCCAGCTCGCCGCGAATGGTCATATTGGCGACGGACAGGGAACTGCGGTCAAGATAGTTAATAATGGCGGCGAACAGCAGCAACAACATCGCTGTCATCTGAATCTTTCTGATGCGCGGTGAGCGCACCACATCGCCGCGTGCAGGGACAAATTCGCGTCCATCTGCGGCTGGGGCTGGCGCTGTCTCGCGACCACGAGCCGACGTATTTTCCATTGCAACCTCCCGGATCTGGGTACTTATCGTTATCAGTCAGTGTGGGGTTCTGTGGTCGCCAACCGATGCGACCTCAACAGATGGTTCCGAGACTAGAAGCAAAGATGACAGGATGTTGCAAAGATGTTTCTGATTCGTGCGGGAGCTAATGCTTTGTGGTTTTTAATCGGTTTTTAATTGTACTGACGGATCGATCGGATCATCGAGGTTTTGGCGGTGTCGAGATGGGCATGCAATGCACACAGCGCTTCCACATCCTGACGGCTAATCAACGCGGTGAGGATCGCCATATGTTCCTCCAGTGCCACGATATTACGCTGCTTTAAATCGCTTTCATCCCATTGATAATGCGAGTGAAAAATCACCGAGATGATCTCCAGCGATTGATTAAAAAATGGGTTGTTGGCGGCGGAAAGAATCAACGAATGCATCTCCTTATCCAGTGCGGCGAAGTGGCGGTAATCGCTGGCAATGGTGTCTCGCATCGCACGGTGCCGGTCGAGTAAATCGCGTGCCTGAATCCAGCGCTCATCCTCCGATGCCAGATTGAGAAAGCGATTTAACGCGTGGGTTTCCAGCATTTCACGCAGCTCAAACAGTTTTTCCGCGTAATTCTGGTCGAACTTTTTCATGCGCCACTGACCGCGCTTCACCGGCTCCAGCAGGTTGTAGCGCATAAAACGCAGCAAAAACTCACGCACCACCACCGGGCTGACCTTCACCCGTTGCGCCAGTTGCAGCTCGGTAAAGGTATCACCCGGCATCAGTAGCCGCTGGTTGATCAAATTAAAAAATGCCTGCTCGAATTGCGTGGCCTGCTGCTCAATCGGTGGAGTGAGGGCACTGAAGCCATCTTCATCGCTGGGGTTACGCACGATGACATACGTCTCATCCACTTTATCCAGAATGCCGCGCTGGTGCAGGTAATGCAGGGTGTGGCGCACCGTGGTACGGCTGATATTGAACATCTCCGCCAGCGCCGCCTGCGGGGGTAAAGGCGAACGGATATGGCGTTGCGCGATGCCTTCCAGCATTTGGTTGATAACGTTCTGACGCAGATTCTGGCTTCGGCTCATAACAGGCTCCGGTTTTTTATTTATTAAAAACCATCGAAAGCCCAAAAAAATCGTTCTGCCTCACACTTTTGCGTGCGCAACAAGCCGTTAACATCGATTCTCGCCATAACTGTGACATCAGCACAGGAGAAACCTATGACAAGCATGAAAACCCTGGTGGTGGCGGAACCGCGTAGCATGGTGTGGCAGCAGCGTGCCAGACCGACCCCGGCCGCCCACGAGGTTCTGATCAAACCGATTACCGCCGGGATTTGCGGCACCGATATCCATGCCTGGGCGGGGAACCAGCCGTTTTTCAGTTATCCACGCGTGTTGGGCCATGAGCTATGCGGCGAAGTGGTGGCGCTGGGCGCTGAGGCGAGCGGCTTTACGCCGGGGCAACGTGTGGCGTTGATCCCGTACGTCGCCTGCCAGCAGTGCGACGCTTGTCAGAGCGGCAAAACTAACTGCTGTGAAAACATCTCGGTGATTGGCGTGCATCAGGATGGTGGTTTCTGCGAACTGCTCAGCGTACCGCAAAACAATTTACTGGCGGTGGATGATGTCGCACCGGAAGCGGCAGCCTTGATCGAGCCATTCGCCATCAGCGCCCATGCGGTGCGCCGGGCTGCGGTGATGCCGGATGAGCAGGTGCTGGTGGTCGGTGCCGGGCCGATTGGCCTGGGTGTGGCGGCAATTGCCGCAGCAGCGGGCGCGCAGGTGGTGGTGGCGGATACCAGCGAGCAGCGGCGGGCGCATGTCGCGCAGCAACTGGGGCTGGCAACCATCAACCCGCTGGATGCGGATTTTGACGCCACGCTGCGCGCGCAGTTCGGTGGACGCCTGGCAGCCAAAGTGATCGATGCCACCGGCAGCCCGGCAGCAATGAACGGCGCGGTAAAACTGATTCGTCACGGCGGCACTATTGTGTTTGTCGGCCTGCACAAAGGCGACCTGGTGATCCCCGATACCGAATTCCACAAAAAAGAAACCACGCTGATGGGCAGCCGCAATGCTACGCGCGAAGATTTCGACAAAGTGCGCGCACTGATGGCGAGCGGCCAGCTACGTGCTGACATGATGCTCAATCGGCATTATGACTTCTCCACCCTGGCGGAAACCTTTGAACCCGAGGTGATCAACAATCGCGAACTCATCAAAGGCGTCATCCACTTCGCCCGTTAAGTTTTCATCGGGCACCGCACCGTGGGTGTGCGGTGCCGCAAAAATCGCGTGATAAATCACGCCGCTACAGGCCATCAATCATCCCAGTAGCGGCGCGATTTATCGCGCGTCTTTACGCCTGCAATGTGGCGAAAAAGTGCTGGCGCACTGCGTCAGCCTCCACCCCAAGACACAGACGCTGGGCATGCAACCCGGCAAAGGGATCATGGCGTGAGGCGAGGGCGTTGAGGCGGCGTAACGTCTGACCGCTGCTGATACCTTCCGTCACCACGCGTACCGGCGCTTCCGTGACGTGAAAGGCGTGCGGCAGCGCCAGCCAGGAAAGGGTTAGGGTGTCGTGCAGTGCCATACCCGCAAACCCCTCTTTTTCCAGGCTATACGCCAGATAGGGACGGCAGATGGCGCTCAACACCGGTTGATTAAGTTGATGTACTTCATTTGCGGTAATCAACACCTTATGGGTGACATCCAGCGGCAGTACCACCACTTTTAACGCCGAGGACAGCACCTGGTCGGCGGCATGCGGGTCTTTCCAGATGTTGAACTCGGCGAACGGCGTAACGTTGCCGCTGTGTCCGTCGGTGCCGAATGCGCCACCCATGATCACCAACTCTTTCACCAGCGGAATAATATCCGGGGCCTGATTGATCGCGCTGGCAATATTGGTCAGCGGGCCAATCGCCACCAGGGTGATGGCATGCGGGTGAGCGCGTACGCTGTCGATAATAAATTGTACCGCGCTGGGGGCCTGATCGCTGTGCGGGTTAGGGAAGGCATCGCCCAAACCATCTTCCCCATGCAGACGCGCCGGTTCAGAAGGGGTCAGCGCCAGCGGGCGTGAACACCCGCGATACACCGGGGCATCAATAGCCATTTTCTCGCAAAACAGCCGGGCGTTTTTCACCGCCTGGCCCACCGGAACATTGCCAAATACCGTGGTGATACCCAGCAATTTCTGGGTGCGCGCTGCATACGCCAGCGCAAAGGCGTCATCCACGCCGATATCAGTATCAAAAATCAGGGTGCGCATGAGGATCTCCAGTTAATCGCTGCCGTCCAGGTTAAAACATAAATGTGTTGGGTGATACACCAATTTGTCCGGACGATTACCTTGCGCAACGTCACATATTGTTTGCCAGCGCCAGCCATCGTATTATCAACCCCCTCAAGGTGATGGCGTGCCACCTTCCCCAACCGCCGTTCTGGCAACAGACGGCTGATGACGCCTGACAACACTCTTATCCCTGCGCGGGAGACGGCGGTGTGTCAGGTGTTTTTCTGTCCTGCCGCGGCCCTGCGCGTTTCAAACATCAGGAGCTACACATTTATGTTGAAGTCGCTGTTGGCTGTTATGCTCGGTGGTGCCGTGGGTTGTACACTGCGCTGGCTGATTTCCCTCCGTTTTAACACGCTATTCCCCAATCTGCCGCCCGGCACCTTAATGGTGAATCTGATTGGTGGATTTATTATTGGTGCTGCACTGGCCTGGTTTTTAAAGAATCCACAGCTTGATCCGGCCTGGAAATTGCTGATTGTCACCGGTTTGTGTGGCGGTTTGACCACCTTCTCCACCTTCTCGGCAGAAATTGTCGTGCTGATCCAGGCAGGCAAATATTTCTGGGCGATGTCGAGCGTGATGGTGCATGTGATCGGTTCTTTATTGATGACCTTTGCCGGTTTCGCCGTGGTCAATCTGCTGGGCTAAACGGAGCGCTTGAAATAACCTTTAAGAGGTAGATACTGGTCAGAGTTCTGTGCGTGTGACGCACAGAACGTGTCACCGATTTATCCGGACGATTAAGGAGCACGTTGATGAGTAGTCACCCCAAATTCCTTAACCTGGTGTTGTTAAACGGTGAGCCCGAAGAGAAATTGCGAGCAGCGCATGCCGCGGGCTTTGATCAGGTTGAAATCTGGCGTGAAGATGTTCAGGCCAGCGCGCAGGGCACCCTGGCGCTGGCGCAATTGGCCGCTCAGCAGCAGCTTACGTTTACCAACTTGCAGGTATTACGCGATTTTACCGGTGCGCCGGATCGTGAACGTCAGCAGAAACGCGAAGAACTGCGTCAGTTTATTCAGGTCGCTCAGGCGCTGGGCTGCGACACCATTCAGGCACCGGCCACCACGCGTGAAGATTGCCTCGCGGAACGTATCGATGAGGATTTGCAGTGGATGGCGTCAGAAGCCGCGCGCTACAAAATGCGTATCATGTACGAGCCAATGGCGTGGTGCAGCGTCGATAACACCCTGCCGCTGGCGTGGGAGCGCCTGCAACGGCTGGATCAACCCAACATTGGTTTGGTGGTCGATCTGTTCCACATCTGTGCGCGGGGCGGCGATGCTTCGCAGCTGGATGGTATCCCCGCCGATCGCATCTATGAAGTGCAGCTGTGCGATATGGCGGCACTGCCGCCGCAGAACAATGACGCCATTATCGATATTGCGCGTCATCAGCGTTTATTACCGGGTGACGGCATCATCGAAGTGGAGCGTTTTGTCGATAAGCTGAAAAGTGCCGGTTACAACGGCCCGGTTGGCATCGAGGTGTTTAACGATGCGTTAAAAGCGCAGCCACCGGCAGTGGCGGCGCAACAGGCGTGGACTGCACTGAATCGCTACTGGCCTTAATCCTGCAAACATTGCGCGATAAAGGCAGCCGCCTGCATCGCGCCCTGCGAAGAAATGGTGTGGCCGGTGGCCGGTTCAAAACGTGTTTCCAGCGTCACACCCGCGGTTTTCAGGCGCAGCGCGGCGGATTCGCTCTCGGTCCAGGGGATCACGCCGTCAGCGTGGCCGTGGATCAACAGCGCAGGCGTCAGCGGCTGCGGCGTCAGGGCACCGTCAAAGGCCAGACGGCCAGAGAATGCCACTACACCCGCCAGCGGATGACGACCCGACGCCAGCGCATCCAGCGCCATAATCGACCCCTGCGAAAAGCCCACCAGAATCACTTTATCCCAGGCATCGGTAAAGCCATGCTGTGCCATTAATTGCTGTAGCGTGGCATCGAACGCAGCGCGCGCTTCACGCACCCGTGCCGGACGGTTTTCCACGGTGACTCCGTTCAGGCTAAACCACTGATAACCCATGCCGTGTTCAAACGGATAAGGCGCATTCGGTGAGGCGAACGCCACATCCGGCAACAGGCTGGCCCAATGCTGGCCGAGTACCGCCAAATCGTCACCATTGCTGCCGACGCCGTGCAGAAAAATCACTAACGCTTTTGCCATCTTACCGCTCCTTAAAAACCGTATTCCGCCATATCCGGGCCAACCGGCACGATACCATTCGGGTTCAGTGCTTTGATGGAATAGTAGCCCTGTTTGATATGGTCGATATTCACTGTCTGACGCACGCCGGACACCGACAGCATACTCTTCAGGTAGCGATCGAGCAGCGGATAGTCGCGCAGGCGGCGCAGGTTGCATTTGAACAGGCCGTGGTAAGCCGCGTCAAAGCGGATCAGCGTCACAAACAGGCGGATATCGGCTTCGGTCAGGCGCTCACCCAGCAGGAAAGTACGGCCATCGCTCAGGCGTTCCTCCAGCTCATCCAGTTGGCTGAAAACATCCTGAAACGCCTGCTGATAGCTGATTTGCGTGGTGGCGAAACCGGTGCGATACACGCCGTTATTCAGACGCGGATAGATCGATTCGTTGATCGCATCGATCTCGCTGCGCAGATCCTGCGGATACAGATCGAGGCTGTTCTCGGCCAGATCGCCGAATCCGCTGTTCAGCATCCGCAGGATGTCGGCGGATTCGTTATTCACGATGGTTCCGGTTTTTTTGTCCCACAACACCGGCACCGTGGCACGACCGGTGAAATCAGACGCGGCGCGGGTATACAGCTCGTGCAGATATTCGGCGTTATTCAGCGTATCGCGATCGGCGCCGGGATAATCGCCGAAATGCCAACCCTGGTCACCCAGTTGTGGCTCCACCACCGACACGCTGATTACCTGCTCCAATCCTTTGAGGTTGCGGGCAATCAGGGTACGTGAAGCCCACGGGCAAATCAGCGCCACATAGAGGTGATAGCGATCCGGCTCGGCGGCAAACTCGCTGGAACCATCGGCGGTGATCCAATGGCGAAAACTGGATGTCTGACGGACAAAGCCGCCCTGTTTATCGGTGGCCTGTACCGGATGCCACTCTGCGCTCCACTTACCGTTTACCAACATCGCTCTGCTCCTCTGTGGTGATGTTGGTTAGCTTAACCCGCTGCCGGATGGGTGATAATCCGGGCAAAATGGCTTTCATTGCTTCCAGAATGGAAGGAATCAGCCCGGTGGATAATGACGGAAATGCTCGGCGAGAAAGTCGATCAGCAGACGAGTTTTCTGTGCCAGATGGCGGGCCGGAGGATAAAGCGCAAACAGGCCGAGCGGCGGGGTGGCAAAGGCATCCAGCAGCGAGACGATCTCACCGCGTTGCAGGGCCGGCGCGGCAATAAAACCCGGTAAGCGCGCGATGCCCAGCCCGGCCAGTGCCGCCTGTAAACAGGCTTCGGTATTGGAAAAACACAGGCGACCGCGAATTGGCATATTAACGCTATCGCCGCATGGGGTGACGAACGGCCAGTGCCAGGGATCGCGGAAATTGGTGTCGCTGATACATTGGTGTGCCGCCAAATCGCGCCAGTGCTGCGGCGTGCCGTGTTGCTGGAGATACCCCGGCGAAGCCGCCACGCGCACCGGCACATCACCGAGGCGGCGGGCAATCAGGCTGCTGTCATCCAGCTTGCCAATCCGAATCGCCATATCAAACCCTTCATCGACGATATTCACCGCCCGATCGGAGAAGTTCACGTCCAGTTCGATTTGCGGATAGGTGCGGGCGAACTCCACCAGCACGCTGGCGAGCACGGCGGTGCCAAAGGTGCCGGGGGCGCTGATCTTCAGGCGTCCGGTGGGAGTCGTTGCGCTTTCACGCACCGTGGCATCGAGGGTATCGAAGGCTTCCAGCAGGCTTTTTACCCGTTCGTAATAAGCGCGCCCCACTTCAGTGGGAGAGAGGGCGCGTGTGCTGCGTTTAAACAACTGCACACCCAGCTCCTGCTCCAGTTTGGATACCAGCTTTGACGCCTGGCCGCTGCTGGTGCCAAGCCGCGCGGCGGCACCGGCAAAGCTGCCGACTTCCAGCACGGCAACAAACATACGGTCACAATCAAGACGATCCATGATGCTTCCTGATGGCAAACAAAAGCGGAGTATATAACGTCTGATGGATCCGTAGCGGCGCGATTTATCGCGCGCTTTTTTCCGGTACAGTGCTCTGGTTTAAGTTCGCATTCGGTGCGCTGCACCTTTCCCCCGGCGGCAAAACCTGTTTGACTACAGGTTTGCTGTTATCTGGCCGGGAGCCGTGGATGTCCTTGCTTCACCTGTCATCGCTGGCGGAGATTAGCGCCGCCGCGTGGGATGCATTGTTACCTGACGATCAACCGTTTTTACGCCACGCTTTTCTGCTGACGCTGGAAGAGAGCGGCAGCGTGCGGCCGGAAAGTGGCTGGCAGCCGGATCACCTTATCTGGCGCGAACAGGGTGAAGTGCGTGCCGCGCTGCCGGGCTATCGCAAACGCAATTCGTGGGGCGAATATGTGTTCGATCACGCCTGGGCCGATGCCTGCCAGCGGGCGGGTATTCCTTATTATCCCAAATGGCTGGGGGCGATTCCGTTCAGCCCGGTGACCGGTGCGCGCCTGCTGGGCGATGCCGCCCCATTAATCGCACAGTTACCGGATTACCTGCATCAGCACGGTCTGAGCAGCGCCCATATCAACTTCACCACGCCGCACGCCAATGCCTTGCTCGAACAGGCCCCGGACTGGCTGGCACGTCTTGGCATTCAGTATCACTGGCACAACCGGGGCTACCGGGATTTCCAGGATTTTCTCGATACCCTGATGTCGCGTAAACGTAAACAGCTACGCAAAGAACGCGAGCAGGTGGCGAGTAACGGCTTTGCTTTTGACTGGTATCGTGGCGATCAACTGCGTGAAGATCAGTGGGATTTTATTTATACCTGCTACGCCAATACCTATGCGGTACGCGGTCAGCGTCCCTACCTGACGCGGGATTTTTTCAGCCTGCTGGCCGAACGGATGCCGCACAGCATCCGGGTGTGCATCGCTTCGCTGCAACGACAGCAGGCAGCGATGGCGTTCTGCCTGGTGGATGGTGAGACGTTGTATGGCCGCTACTGGGGCTGCCTGGCGGAGTTTGACCGGCTGCACTTCGAAACCTGTTTTTATCAGGGAATGGACTACGCGATGGCCGAGGGGCTAGCGCGCTTTGATGCGGGTGCGCAGGGCGAACACAAACTGGTGCGAGGTTTCGAGCCGCAGATCACCCACTCGTGGCATTATCTCAGCCATGCGGGGTTACGGGCGGCGGTGGACGATTTTCTGCAACAGGAGCGGGCAGGGATACGCGCCTGGGAGGTTGAGGCGCGCGACGCCCTGCCGTATCGACGCGGCGATTAATCCACGCCGACAAAACCTCCGGTCTGATGCTGCCACAGGCGCGCGTACAAACCGTTGTGCGCCAGCAGCTCGCGGTGATTACCCATCTCGACAATTTGCCCCTGCTCCAGCACCACCAGACGATCCATTTTGGCAATGGTGGAGAGACGATGGGCGATGGCAATCACCGTTTTGCCCTGCATCAGCGTTTCCAGGCTCTCCTGAATGGCCGCTTCGACTTCCGAATCCAACGCCGAGGTGGCCTCATCCATGATCAGAATCGGCGCATCTTTCAGCAGCACGCGAGCGATGGCGATACGCTGGCGTTGCCCTCCCGACAGCTTCACGCCACGTTCGCCGACGTGCGCATCCAGCCCGGTGCGGCCCTGCGGGTCAGACAGCAGCGGAATAAACTCGTCGGCACGCGCACGACGAATCGCCTGCATCAGCTCCGCTTCGGTGGCATCCGGACGACCATATAACAGGTTTTCACGAATCGAACGGTGCAGCAGTGAGGTGTCCTGGGTGATCATGCCAATCTGACCACGCAGGCTTTCCTGAGTGACGTTGGCGATGTTCTGGTCGTCAATCAAGATGCGGCCACCGTTCAGGTCATACAGCCGCAGCAGCAAATTCACCATCGTCGATTTACCGGCACCGGACGGGCCGATCAGACCAATTTTCTCCCCCGGCTTGATGTTAAGGTTGAGGCGATTGATCACCTGACGACCGCCGCCGTAATCGAAGCGCACATCCTCAAAACGGATCTGGCCGCGCGTCACCTGCATCTGCTGTGCGGCGGGCGCGTCCTGCACGCTGAGCGGCTGGGAAATGGTGTTCAACCCATCCTGCACCATGCCGATATTTTCGAAGATGCCGTTCACCACCCACATGATCCAGCCGGACATGTTTACCAGGCGAATCACCAGGCCGGTTGCCAGCGCAATCGCGCCGACGCTAATCAGCGACTGGCTCCATAACCACAGCGCCAGACCGGACGTGCTGACGATCAGCATGCCGTTCAGGGTCGACAGCGTGATATCCATGCTGGTGACCATGCGGCTGGCGTGCTGGGTTTTGTCGGTTTGCTCCTGAATCGCTTCGCGCGCATAACGTTTTTCCAGATCGTTATGGGCGAACAGCTTGATGGTGGCGATATTGGTGTAGCCATCGACAATGGTGCCCATCAGCTTCGAGCGCGCCTCGGAAGACACCACCGAACGCTGTTTCACGCGCGGCACAAAGAAACGCAACGACAGGCTATAGGCGACCAGCCAGATAATCAGCGGGATCATCAGCCGCCAGTCGGCCTCGGCAAACAGCACCAGCGAGGTGATGGCGTAGATCAAAACGTGCCAGATGGCATCCACCAGTTGCACCGCCGAATCACGCAGCGAGTTACCGGTCTGCATAATGCGTTGCGCGATACGTCCGGCAAAATCGTTCTGGAAAAAGTTCAGGCTCTGGCGCAGCACGTAGTTATGATTTTGCCAGCGGATCAGGCTGGTCATGCTGGGGCTGATGCTTTGATGCACCAGCAGATCGTGCAAGGCAATCACGATGGGGCGGAAAATTAGCGCCACCGCCGCCATCCACAGCAAAATCTGCCAGTTATCAGTAAACAACGTCGCCGGAGTCGAGTGGTTAACCAGATCGATAATGCGACTGAGGTAGCTGAACAGCGCCACTTCAATCAGCGCCTGCACCAGCCCGACAATCAGCAGGGCGAGAAAACTCGGCCAGACCTGACGCAGATAGTAGAGATAAAACGGCCAGACAGTGGAAGGGGGAGAATCCGTTGGTGCATCCTGGAAAATATTGATAAAACGTTCAAAACGGCGATACAGCATAGCGTCACTCTTTCCGTCTCATTGAATCATTCAGCTTAGTGTAATTTCCAGGAGAATAGCGATATGGATTTGATTATCCGTGGCCGTGAACCGCGTGATGCGGCGGCATACCAAAGGTTGTTTAGCCAACCGGCGGTTTATGAATGGACCACGCAGCTACCCTTTCCCAGCGTTGCTACCTGGGAGAAAAAATTTGAGAAAATGGATGCGGAAGGCTTCATTGCGTTTGTGGCGGAAATCGACGGCAACCTGGTGGGGGAGCTGACGTTGTTTGTTGAACATCGGCCCCGCACCCGCCACAGCATCAGCTTTGGCATCAGCGTTGACCCGGCATTCAGTGGGCGCGGTATTGGTGAAAAACTGATCCGTACCGGCATGGATTATGCCTTTAACTGGCTGGGCGTGCAGCGTATGGAGTTGGAGGCGTTTCACGATAATCACCGCGCGCTGCGCTTGTACCAGCGTCTCGGTTTTCAGCACGAAGGGGTGCGGCGCAAAGCCTGCCTGCGAAATGGCGAGTACCACGATATCGTGGTGATGTCGGTATTGCGGGAAGAGTGGGCGCAATGAATTGCGCCGCTACCGCTCACACCGGTCCGTAGCGGCGCGATTTATCGCGCGGATTTTTCCCACAGCGCGCACGAAATTGCGCAATGCATTGCGCCGCTACCGCTCACACCGATCCGTAGCGGCGCGATTTATCGCGCGGATTTTTCCCACAGCGCGCACGAGATTGCGCAATGCATTGCGCCGCTACCGCTCACACCGATCCGTAGCGGCGCGATTTATCGCGCGGATTTTTCCCACAGCGCGCACGAAATTGCGCAATGAATTGCGCCGCTACCGCTCACACCGATCCGTAGCGGCGCGATTTATCGCGCGGATTTTTCCCACAGCACGCACGAAATTGCGCAATGAATTGCGCCGCTACCGCTCACACCGATCCGTAGCGGCGCGATTTATCGCGCGGATTTTTCCCACAGCACGCACGAAATTGCGCAATGCATTGCGCCGCTACCGATCACACCGGTCCGTAGCAACGCGATTTATTGCGCGGATTTTTCCCACAGCGCACACGAAATTGCGCAATGAATTGCGCCGCTACCGATCACACCGGTCCGTAGCAACGCGATTTATTGCGCGGATTTTTCCCACAGCGCACACGAAATTGCGCAATGAATTGCGCCGCTACCGCTCACACCGATCCGTAGCGGCGCGATTTATCGCGCGGATTTTTCCCACAGCGCGCACGAAATTGCGCAATGAATTGCGCCGCTACCGCTCACACCGATCCGTAGCGGCGCGATTTATCGCGCGGATTTTTCCCACAGCGCGCACGAAATTGCGCAATGAATTGCGCCGCTACCGCTCACACCGATCCGTAGCGGCGCGATTTATCGCGCGGATTTTTCCCACAGCGCACACGAAATTGCGCAATGAATTGCGCCGCTACCGCTCACACCGGTCCGTAGCGGCGCGATTTATCGCGCGGATTTTCCTACAACGCGCACGAAATTGCGCCGCTACGTAATGTGTTAGCCTGCTCATAGTTGCATCACGAATGATTTTCTTCGACCTGGCGCACACTCCCGGCTTTTGCTGTCGGAAGATTTAGGGTTCTGTGCAGCACCGCACCCTCCTTTGTGGCATCCGCCAAAACGCGTGCGAAATTCCCCGTGCAATTCCCCCATCCGCACAATGACCGCGCCATGTCCGGCTCTCTATATTTTCTCAACAGGGAAATTTAAGCGGTATTCCTGAATACATCATCCGGGGCAGGAGGCTCCCCCTGATTAAGGAATTCACCCCATGTCACAACAAAAAAACGCTGGCCGTACCAGCCATGTCCGTATCTGGGTCCTGATGTTGATCCTGTTTCTTTCCGTCGTGGCCTACGCCGACCGCTCGATCCTGTCGATCTCTGGTTCAGCGATCAAAGAGGAGTTTGGGCTATCGGCGATCCAACTGGGGCTGATCCTCTCCGCCTTTAGCTGGGCCTACGTGATCGGCCAGATTCCCGGAGGATTGTTCCTCGATCGCTTCGGCACCAAAAAGGTTTATGGCGTGACGCTGGCGCTCTGGTCGCTTGCCACCCTTGCGATGGGTTTTGTTGGTGAGTTTTCCAGCGGCATGACGGCGGCGCTGGCGCTGATGTTTGCGTTGCGCTTTGTCCTCGGTCTGATCGAGGCACCCAGCTTTCCGGCCAACGCTCGCGTGGTGATCATGTGGTTCCCCAGCGCGGAACGTGGGCGCGCCTCGTCGCTCTTCAGCTCGGCGCAATATTTTGCCGTGGCGATCTTCTCACCGCTCTCCGGCTGGCTGGTTTCGCGCTATGGCTGGGAGTGGCCGTTCTTTGTGCTGGGCGGCATCGGCGTGCTGGCGGTGTTTGTCTGGGCGGCGTACATGCGCAGCCCGAAACAGCACCCGCAGGTGTCGGAAAACGAACTGCGCCATATCGTGGACGGTGGCGCGCTGGTGGATATCGATGCGGCGCAAACGCTCAAAGCCCGCCCGGCACTGAGCAAAGCGATGTTCAAAAAACTGCTCAGCAACCGGATGCTGTGGTGCGCCTACATCGGTCAGTACTGCATCATCGCGCTGAGTTACTTTTTTATCACCTGGTTCCCGATCTACCTGGTGCAGGCGCGCGGTATGAACATTCTTGATGCCGGGTTTGCCACCATTGCTCCGGCGTTGTTTGGTTTTGCCGGTGGCATCAGCGGGGGCTTCATCTCGGATAAGCTGCTGGCGCGTGGCTGGAGCATCTCCTGGGCGCGTAAAACGCCCTATATCGTCGGCATGCTGATGGCGGCGACGCTGATTCTCGCGGCGGTGATCCCGAGCAACGTCGGCATCATCGCCATCATGTCCTTCGCCTTCTTTGGCAAAGGGGTCGCCGCCGGAGCGGGTACCTGGACGATAGTCAGCGATACCGCGCCGAAAGAAGCGGTGGGCCTGGCCGGCTCGATCTTCAATGGCATCGGCAATATCGCGGGTTTTCTCACGCCGCTGCTGTTCGGCATCATCGTTGGCGTGACCGGTAGCTACAGCATCGGCCTGGTGTTTGTCGGCGCGCACTGCGTGGTCGCTGCCTTGCTGTTCTGGCTGGTGATGGGACCGATCGAACGTGTCGGCGAGGAGCAGGAATCTGGCGTTACATCGTATGAAAAACAGGGGAAAGAAGATGGCATCAACGCAGTTTAAGGTATTGATGAAAGGTCCGTTACTGCCGGTACGCTTGCAGGACAACCTGGATGCGCAGTTTACCACTTACCGCCTGTGGCAGCAGGATGATCAGGCCGCCTGGTTGGCACAGCACGGCGCGGAAATTGACGCGCTGGTTACCAGCGGCAACGCGTTGATGGGCGCCAGCGCCGAGTTGATGGACCAACTGCCCAACCTGAAAGTGATTTGCAGCAACGGTGTGGGCTATGACGCCATCGACATCGCAGCAGCCGAGGCGCGCGGTATCGTGGTGACCAACACTCCTGGTGTGCTCAACGCCTGCGTCGCCGATACCGGCATGGCGCTACTGCTCGATGTAGCACGCCGGATCAGCGCGGCGGATCGTTACACGCGCGCAGGACAATGGCAGAGCCAGGGGCGTTATCCGCTCACCACCAAAGTAGGGGGCAAGGTGTGCGGCATTGTCGGCTTGGGGGGCATTGGCAAAGCGCTGGCGAAGCGCGCCCAGGCCTTTGATATGGATATTCATTACTACAACCCACGTTCACGCCCGGATGTCCCTTATACCCGCCATGATTCGTTGTTGTCGCTGGCACAGCGCGCCGACTTTTTGGTGCTGACGCTGCCGGGTGGCGCGGCGACCCATCATCTGGTGGATGCCGGGGTACTGCGTGCGCTCGGACCCAAAGGCTTTCTTATCAACATCGCACGCGGCAGCGTGGTGGATGAACAGGCGCTGATCGCCGCGCTGCAAGCCGGTGAAATCGCCGGGGCCGGGCTGGACGTGTTTGAACAGGAACCCGCCGTTCCCGCGGCGCTGCGCCAGCGTGATGATGTGGTCATCACTCCGCATCTCGCCAGCAGCACCGAGGAGACGATGGCGGCGATGGCAGATTTGGTATTTGAAAATCTGCTGGCCTTTGCACAAGGCGAAGCGGTGCTGACCAGGGTGGTTTGACCGAAGTAGCGGCGCGATTTATCGCGCAACATGCACGGATTTGCGCAATAAATTGCGCCGCTACGGTATGTGCCAAAACCTCCCGGCATCACTGACTTTATCGCGCTACTCCGCAGATCGCACAAAACCGCCTGAAGATATTTTGTTCAGTTGCCGATATCTCTCTACCATCCACTGATATTAAGGAGAGATATCGTGATAAAGCTGATAACCGTTGACGAACTGCGGCCGGGGATGTTTGTCCACAAACTGGAGGTGTGGTGGATCAAAGACAAACGCATTCGCAACCAGATGCTGATCACTGATAAACGCCAGATCGCCTGGATCCGTAATGAAGGGATCCTTGAAGTCTGGATCGATCTTGATAAATCGGTGCAGGCACCACAGAAGCCACCTGAACCGAAAAAAGAAATTCCGCAAACGCCGTTTTTTCACGAAATTGACCAGGCGCAGGCGATCTTTATCCAGGGTAAACCCCAGGTGCTGGCAATGTTCAACGAAGCGCGCCTTGGGCAGGGCCTCGACCTCAACTATACCCTGAACCTGGTGGACGAAATCGCCGGATCGCTGACGCGTGAACCCACCGCGTTACTCAGTATGGCGCGCTTGAAAAACCATGACGACTACACCTATCTGCACTCGATGGCGGTATGTGGTTTGATGATTTCGCTCGGTAAAAAACTCGGGCTGGATGAACAACAGCAGCGGCGCGTAGGCATGGGCGGATTGCTGCATGATGTCGGCAAGGCGGCGGTGCCGCTGGAGATTCTCAACAAACCTGGCAGGCTCACCCCGGAAGAGATGGCGATCATGCGCCAACATCCGATTGTCGGCGCGCAGATGCTGATGGAAGCCGACGCGGATGAGGATTTACTGGATATTACGCTCCATCATCATGAAAAAATGGATGGCAGCGGCTATCCGCACGGCCTGAAAGGGGAAGAGATCAGCCTTTTTTCACGTATGGCAGCGGTGTGCGACGTGTACGATGCCGTGACCTCCGATCGCCCCTACCGTAAAGGCTGGACCCCGGCTGAAGCGATGCACAACATGCTGAGCTGGCGTGGCCACTTCGATATCAAATTGCTGCAAACCTTTGTGCGTTCCATTGGTATCTATCCGGTGGGATCGCTGGTGCGGCTGGCCTCCGGGCGGGTAGCGCTGGTGGTACAAGCCGGTGAGCAATCGCTCTTGAAGCCGAAAGTGCATGTCTTCTGGTCGCTGCATGCGCAGCGGGAAATCAAACCAGAAGAGCTTGATCTCGGCGACAGCTTTTGTACCGACAGCATCACCGGTGCCGAAGACAGCAGCATGTGGCATAACATCGATCTCAATCGTATCTGGGCGCTGGAAAGCGCCTGATTTTCGACCATTTTTATACTTTTTTTACGCCCGCCAATCGCCTTTTTACCTCTTCTTTATATCGCCGCGCGCATGCTTGCAGCACAACCAAATCCTCTGGAGGTCGCTGTGAGTGTGGGCGTGATAACCGGCATCGTGCTGGTGTTTTTATTACTGGGCTATCTGTTTTATGCCCTGCTTAACGCGGAGGCATTCTGATGGCTGCCAATGCATTTCTGCTGATCGCGGTGTTTCTGCTGGTGCTGATGGTGCTGGCGCAGCCGCTTGGACGCGTTCTGGCGCTGATGATTGCCGATAAACCGCTGCTGCCGCGCACCGAGCGCGCGCTGTGGCGGCTGGCGGGTGCTGACGGCGAGGCGATGCGCTGGCCGCATTATCTGCTGGCGATTCTGCTGTTTAACGCGCTGGGCTTTGTCTTGTTGCTGGTGATGCTGATGATGCAGGGCGCATTGCCGCTCAATCCGCAGCACTTGCCGGGGCTGAGCTGGGATTTAGCGCTGAACACCGCCATCAGCTTTGTCACCAACACCAACTGGCAGGCTTACAGCGGTGAAAGCACCATGAGCTACTTCAGCCAGATGGCGGGATTAACGGTGCAAAACTTCCTGTCGGCAGCCACCGGTATCGCCGTAGCGTTTGCGTTGATTCGTGGTTTTGCCAATCGCTCGCTGGCGACCCTGGGTAACGCCTGGCGTGATCTGACCCGTATCACGGTTTATGTGCTGCTCCCCATCAGCCTGCTGATGGCGCTGTTCTTCGTCAGTCAGGGCAGCATTCAGACCTTTGAACCCTATCATGCGATCTCCACGCTGGAAGGGGCGCAGCAAACCTTGTCGCTCGGTCCGGTAGCGTCGCAGGAAGCGATCAAAATGCTCGGCACCAACGGCGGGGGGTTCTTCAACGCTAACTCGGCGCACCCGTTTGAAAACCCCAATGCGCTGACCAACTTCGTGCAGATGCTGAGTATCTTCCTGATCCCGGCGGCGCTGTGTTTCGCGTTTGGTCAGCAGGTGGGCGATCGTCGTCAGGGGCATATGTTGCTGTGGGCGATGACGTTGATGTTTGTGCTGGCGGTGGTCACGGTGATGTGGGCTGAGCTGCGCGGTAATCCGCACTTCCTGACGCTGGGAGCTGACAGTGCCATCAACATGGAAGGCAAGGAGACGCGCTTTGGCATCCTCAATTCCAGCCTGTTTGCGGTGATCACTACGGCGGCCTCCTGTGGTGCGGTGAATGCGATGCACGACTCCTTCACCGCGTTGGGCGGCATGGTGCCGATGTGGTTGATTCAACTGGGTGAAGTGGTGTTCGGCGGCGTGGGGGCCGGGTTGTACGGCATGTTGTTGTTCGTGCTGCTGGCGGTGTTTATCGCGGGCCTGATGATTGGCCGTACCCCGGAATTCCTCGGTAAAAAAATCGACGTCTGGGAGATGAAGATGACCGCGCTGGCGATTCTGGTGACGCCGACGTTGGTGTTGATCGGCACGGCGCTGGCGATGATGACCGAAGCGGGCCGGGCCGGTATGGCTAACCCCGGCACCCACGGTTTCAGCGAGGTGCTGTACGCCGTCTCTTCGGCTGCCAACAACAACGGCAGCGCCTTTGCCGGTTTGAGCGCCAACACGCCATTCTGGAACCTGCTGCTGGCGGTCTGCATGTTTGTTGGTCGTTTCGGCATCATCATTCCGGTGATGGCGATTGCCGGTTCGCTGGCGGTGAAAAAAGTGCAACCGGTGGGTAACGGGACACTGCCGACGCACGGCCCGCTGTTTGTCGCCCTGCTGATTGGCACCGTGCTGCTGGTGGGTGCGCTGACTTTCATCCCCGCACTGGCGCTTGGTCCGGTGGCGGAACATCTGCAATTAATTCAGGGATAACGGAATCATGAGTCGTCAACAACTGGCCCTGTTTGATGCGCGACTGACGCGCGTCGCTATGCTGGATGCGGTGAAAAAACTCGATCCACGCGTGCAGTTTCGCAACCCGGTGATGTTTCTGGTGTGGCTCGGTAGCGTGCTGACCAGCGTACTGGCGATCGGCATGGCCGCAGGGCAATTAAACGGTAGCGCCGGTTTTACCGCCGGGGTGGCGGTCTGGCTGTGGTTTACCGTGCTGTTCGCCAACTTCGCGGAAGCGCTGGCGGAAGGGCGAAGCAAAGCCCAGGCCAACAGCCTGAAAGGGGTGAAAAAAAGCGTCGATGCGAAAAAACTGGCGGAGCCGCACTACGGAGCCGCCTGGAAAGCCGCTTCGGCGGATAGCCTGCGCAAAGGCGATGTGGTGCTGGTGGAAGCGGGTGACATCATTCCGTGCGATGGCGAAGTGCTGGAAGGGGGGGCATCGGTGGACGAAAGCGCCATTACCGGCGAATCGGCCCCGGTGATCCGTGAATCCGGCGGTGATTTTGCCTCGGTGACCGGCGGCACGCGCATACTTTCCGACTGGCTGGTGATCCAGTGCAGCGTTAATCCGGGGGAAACCTTCCTCGACCGCATGATCGCTATGGTGGAAGGTGCCAAACGCCGTAAAACCCCGAATGAAATTGCGCTGACCATTCTCCTGGTGTCGCTCACCATCGTGTTCCTGCTGGCGACCGTAACCTTGTGGCCATTCTCTGCCTGGGGCGGTACGCCGGTCAGCATCACCGTGCTGGTCGCGCTGCTGGTGTGCCTGATCCCCACCACCATCGGTGGCTTATTGTCGGCAATCGGCGTGGCGGGAATGAGCCGTATGCTCGGCGCGAATGTTATCGCCACCAGTGGCCGTGCGGTGGAAGCGGCGGGTGACGTTGATGTGTTGATGCTGGACAAAACCGGCACCATCACCCTCGGCAACCGTCAGGCGACGCAGTTCCTGCCAGCGCCCGGCGTCAGCGAACAGCAACTGGCCGATGCAGCGCAACTGGCCTCGCTGGCCGATGAGACGCCGGAAGGGCGCAGCATTGTGGTACTGGCAAAGCAGAAGTTTAACCTGCGTGAGCGTGACCTCAGCAGCATGGGGGCCAGCTTTATCCCGTTCTCAGCGCAAACGCGTATGAGCGGCGTGAACGTGCAGGATCGCCTGATTCGTAAAGGGGCGGTGGATGCGGTGCGCCGCCATATCGAAGCCAGCAATGGCCGCTTCCCGGCGGAGGTGAATGCCGCGGTGGAAGAGGTGGCGCGTGCCGGTGGGACACCGCTGGTGGTGGCGGAAGGCGCTCAGGTGCTGGGCGTGGTGGCGCTGAAAGATATCGTAAAAGGTGGCATCAAAGAGCGTTTTGCCGAACTGCGCAAAATGGGCATCAAGACCGTGATGATCACCGGTGATAACCCGTTAACCGCTGCCGCGATTGCGGCTGAAGCGGGCGTGGACGATTTTCTCTCGGAAGCGACCCCGGAAGCCAAGCTGGCGCTGATTCGCCAGTATCAGGCGGAAGGGCGGCTGGTGGCGATGACTGGCGATGGCACCAACGATGCCCCGGCACTGGCGCAGGCTGACGTCGCGGTGGCGATGAACTCCGGCACCCAGGCGGCGAAAGAGGCGGGGAATATGGTCGATCTCGACTCCAACCCGACCAAGCTGCTGGAGGTGGTGCACATCGGGAAACAGATGCTGATGACACGCGGCTCACTGACCACCTTCAGTATCGCCAACGACGTGGCGAAATATTTCGCCATCATCCCGGCAGCGTTTGCCACCACCTATCCGCAGCTCAACATGCTGAATGTGATGCAGCTGCACTCCCCCAACTCCGCCATTTTGTCTGCGGTAATTTTTAACGCGCTGGTGATTGTATTCCTGATCCCGCTGGCCCTGAAAGGGGTGAGCTACCGCCCGCTGAGTGCCGCTGCGTTGCTGCGCCGCAACCTGTGGATTTACGGGGTGGGTGGGCTGGTGGTGCCGTTTATCGGCATCAAAGCGATTGATGTGTTGCTGACCCTGTTGGGCTTGGCGTAAGGAGAAGAGAAATGAGTCAGTTACGTCCGGCTATTGTATTGTTAGTGCTGCTGGCGGTCATCACGGGTGGCGTATATCCGCTACTCACCACCGGCCTGGCGCAATGGTGGTTCCCGACGCAGGCCAATGGTTCGCTGCTGGAGCAGAATGGTGAGGTGCGAGGTTCTGCCATGATTGGTCAGGCATTCAGCCAGCCCGGTCATTTCTGGGGCCGCCCGTCGGCCACTGGCGACAGCGCCTATAATCCGCTGGCTTCCAGTGGCAGCAATCTGGCAGGCAACAACCCGGCGCTGGATAAAGCGGTGGCGGAGCGCGTCGCGGCGCTGCGTGCCGCCAATCCACAGGCCCCGACGGCGGTTCCGGTTGATCTGGTGACCGCTTCGGCCAGCGGCCTCGACCCGGATATCTCCCCGAAAGCTGCGCTGTGGCAGGCACCGCGCATTGCAGCAGCGCGCCAGATGCCGTTGCAGGAGGTTGAAGCCTTGATTGCACGCCATACTGAACGTCCGTTGCTGCCGTTTACTGGCGAAGAGACGGTGAACGTGCTGCGGTTAAATATGGCACTGGATGCATTAAACAACTAACACCGTAGCGCGCGATTTATCGCGCGGTTTTGTGCACGCGGTGGGAAAAATCTGCGCGATAAATCGCGCCGCTACGGATCGGAGAGATAACGGACTGAACATGAACGACGAACTGCCGCGCCCGGACCCCGATGCGCTGCTGCTGAACCACAGCGATAGCCATCGCGGCAAACTCAAAATCTACTTTGGTGCCTGTGCCGGGGTGGGGAAAACCTACGCCATGCTCCAGGAGGCGCAACGTCTGCGTGCCCAGGGACTGGATGTGCTGGCGGGCGTGGTCGAAACCCACGGCCGTGATGAAACCGCCGCCCTGTTGCAGGGGCTGGCGGTTTTGCCACGTCGCGCCACCGGCCGTTCACGGCACGCGGAGTTCGATCTGGATGCCGCGCTGGCACGCCATCCAGCGGTGATCCTGATGGATGAACTGGCGCACACCAACGTGCAGGGTTCACGCCATCCGAAGCGCTGGCAGGACATTGAAGAGTTGCTCGATGCCGGTATCGATGTGATCACCACTGTCAACGTGCAGCATCTGGAAAGCCTGAACGATGTGGTCGGTGGCGTTACCGGTATTCAGGTGCGCGAAACCGTGCCCGATCCCTTCTTCGATGCCGCGGACGAAGTGGTGCTGGTGGATCTGCCTCCCGATGATCTGCGTCAGCGGCTGAAGGAGGGCAAAGTCTACGTTGGCGACCGCGCCGAACGTGCTATCGAAAACTTCTTCCGTAAAGGCAATCTGTTTGCCCTGCGTGAACTGGCGCTGCGCCGTACCGCTGACCGGGTCGATGACCAGATGCGTGCCTGGCGCGATCAACAGGGACGCGACAAGGTGTGGCACACGCGTGATGCCATTCTGTTGTGCATAGGCGATGACACCGGCAGTGAAAAGCTGGTGCGTACCGCTGCACGGCTGGCGGCACGGCTTGGCAGCGAGTGGCACGCGGTGTACGTGGAAACGCCACGCCTGAATCGCCTGCCGGAAGCGCGTCGCCGCGCCATTCTGCGCACGCTGCAACTGGCGCAGGAGCTGGGGGCGGAAACCGCCACTTTGTCCGATCCCGACGAGGCACGCGCGGTACTGCGCTACGCCCGTGAACACAACCTCGGCAAGATCGTCACCGGCCGCCAGCCACAGCGGCGCTGGCGGCGTGACAGTTTTGCCCAGCGGCTCGGTGAACTGGGGCCAGACCTCGATTTGCTGGTGGTGGCGCTGGATGAACCGGTACGTGATGCCCCTTCGCAGCTAAATGGTCAGCGCGCCAGCGCGGAAAAATGGCGTATGCAGCTCCGCGGCTGCCTGATGGCGCTGGTGTTGTGCATCCTGGTTACCGCCGCAGGTCGCTGGTTGCTGGTTGAGTTTGCCCCGGCCAATGGCGTGATGATCTATCTGCTGGCGGTGGTGATTGTCGCGCTGCGCTTTGGTCGCTGGCCGTCGGTCTTCGCCACGGTGATCAACATCCTCGCCTTTGACCTGTTCTTTGTGGCACCGACCGGCACCGTGGCGGTGTCGGATCTGCAATATCTGGTGACTTTCGGGGTGATGCTGGCGGTGGGGGTGATTGTCGGTAATCTGACGGCAGGTGTGCGTTACCAGGCGAGGGTGGCGCGTTATCGCGAGCAGCGGGCACGCCATCTGTATGAGATGGCGAAGTCGCTTGGCAGCGCGTTGACGCCACAGGATATCGCCAGCACCAGCCAGCGGGTGATTGAGGTGACGCTTCAGGCACGCAGTCTGCTGCTGCTGCCGGATGAGCAGGGCGAGTTGCAGGCGGTGGGGGAAAGCAGCATGGGCACGCCACCGGACCTGGGCATTGCTAAGTGGAGCTACAGCAAAGGGCAACCCGCCGGGGCCGGCACCGATACCTTACCGGCGGTGCCGTACCAGATTCTGCCGCTAAAAAGCGGTAACCACTGCCGTGGCCTGCTGGTGGTGGAGCCAGAGAATTTACGTCAGCTGATGATCCCGGAACAGCAGAGGCTGGTGGAAACCTTCACCGTATTGATCGCCAACGCACTGGAACGGATGGCGCTGTCGCAAAGCGAAGCCGCTTCGCGCCTGGCGGCGGAGCGCGAGCAACTGCGTAACGCGTTGCTGTCGGCGCTGTCGCATGACCTGCGCACGCCGCTGACGGTGTTATTCGGTCAGGCGGAAATGCTGATGCTCGACCTTGCCAGCGAACAGCCGAAATATGTCGCACAGGCAAATCAGATCCGCGAGCAGACGCTAAGTACCATCCGGCTGGTCAGCAACATGCTGGATATGGCGCGCATCCAGTCTGGCGGGTTGAATCTGCGTGAAGAGTGGGTGGCGCTGGATGAGGTGATCGGTGGGGCGCTGAGCAGCATGGGCCCCTCGCTGAAAGGCCATGACTTCACCCTCGATCTGCCTGCTGAGCTGGTGTTGATCAAAGGCGACAGCAGCATGCTGGAGCGGGTGTTTACCAATATCATCGAAAACAGCCTGAAATATGCCGGGAACGCGGCACAGCATGGCATTCGCGCCTGGCGTGAAAATACCCGGCTGGAAATCGCCATTTGGGATAGCGGCCCGGGGATTGCGCCGGATGCCCTGACACGCATCTTTGATAAGTTTGCCCGTGGCGATAAAGAATCGGCCGTGCCGGGCGTGGGTCTCGGACTGGCGATTTGCAAAACCATTGTCGAATCTCACGGTGGACGCATCTGGGCGGAGAACCGTCCCGAAGGCGGCGCTTCGTTCCGGCTCTCGCTGCCGCTGCCGCCGCCTCCTGAAATTTCTGAAGACGGGCTGAAATAACTTCACATTTGTTCGGTTATAATCGCCGGCTTGTCGGTTGATTAATGGGAAATTATGGAACGTTTTACCGAGAACCTGATGTATGCATCGCGCTGGTTGCTGGCACCGGTTTACATCGGACTTTCACTGGGATTGCTGGCGCTAACGATTAAGTTTTTCCAGGAGATTTTTCACCTGTTGCCTGACATCCTCAGCATCGGTGAAAACGACCTGATTCTGCTGCTGCTGTCGCTGGTGGATATGACGCTGGTTGGTGGCCTGCTGGTGATGGTGATGCTGTCCGGTTATGAGAACTTTGTTTCTAAGCTGGATATCGCTGAACACAAAGAGAAGCTGAGCTGGCTCGGCAAGATGGATTCCGGTTCGCTGAAGAATAAAGTGGCGGCGTCGATTGTGGCGATTTCCTCAATTCACCTGCTGCGGGTGTTTATGGAAGCGCGCAACGTCGCCAATGATAAACTGATGTGGTTTGTGATTATCCACCTGACGTTTGTGCTGTCGGCGTTTGTCATGGGTTATCTGGACAATATGTCCAAAGCAGACAAAAAATAATGACGTAGCGGCGCGATTTATCGCGCGTTTTTTCCCGCACCGCGCACGAAATTGCGCGATAAATCGCGCCGCTACCTGCCTGCGGGTTGTGTCCCCGCTAACTGCGGCATCACCTCGCGAATCATGGCAAAAAACTTCTGCAACCTCGCCGGGTAGTAACTGGCCCACGGATAGGTTAGCCATACCGGTAACGGCGGTGCCTGCCACTCTGGCACCAGTTGAATCAAATCGCCGCGCGCCAAATCCTCCTGCACCACCCATGACGACACCACGGCCGCGCCCATGCCCGCCAGTGCGGCTTTGCGAACCGCGTACAGGCTGTCGCTGGCCAGGCGTGGGCTGATTGCCAGATTCACCGGATGCCCGTCGCTCAGGCGTTGGAGCGCTATCTCGCCGTGATAAAAACTGGTGAGTGCCAGCCACGGCAGATGCGGTAACTGTTCAACCTTTTCCACCGGCGGATGCGCGGCCAGTAACGACGGGGCCGCCACGACAAAACGCGGCACCTCCGCCAGCAGAATGGCCACCACTGAAGGGTCGGTCGGCGCACCGACCTGAATGGCACAGTCGACGTTTTCGGCGACAAAATCGGGCGTGCGGTCGTTCAGCATCCACTCCACATTCAGACGCGGATAGCGTTGCAGATAATCCACCAGCGGCGCGACCAACTGATCCTGGCCAAACGCATGTGGCGCTCGCACCCGTAGTGTGCCCACCGGATCATCGCTGGCACCGGTCAACTCATCTTCCAGCGCGTACCAGGTGGCGAGCAGTTGGCGTGCCTGCTGGTAGCAACGCTCGCCGTCATCGGTGAGTTTCAGCGCATGGGTGGTGCGCAGAATCAGCTTTAGCCCCAGCCGCTGCTCCAGCGCCTGCAAACGGCGGCTGATGGTCGGTTGGGTGGTGCCGAGTTGCGCGGCAGCAGCCGACAAGGAGCCGCTCTCCACGATGCGAATAAAGGTTTGCATCAGCTCGATGCGATCAACGCTGGAAAGATTGCTCATACGTACCACGTATAACGGTTTTGCTTTTCATCAGTCTACCGCGTATGGCTGTGACGCGCTTTAATAAACGCACTTTCACGGGGGAACCGAATATGTCTGCCATGACGCAATCATCTGAACAGATCACTGAGTCACTGCCCACACCGCTGGTCTTTACGCTGGCGGCGGGTGCCGGTCTGAGTGTCGCATCGATTTACTACAGCCAGCCGATGCTGGATATCATCAGCAAACAATTTAACGCCAGCATTGGCAGTGTCGGCATGGTGCCGATGCTGACGCAGGCAGGCTATGCGCTGGGCATCCTGCTGCTGGCCCCGCTTGGCGACCGCCACGATCGTCGTACCATCATCCTGATAAAAGGTTTGCTGCTGATGGCGGCGCTGCTGCTGTGTGGTTTCTCCGGCGGCCTGAACGCGCTGCTGATCGCCAGCTTTGTTACCGGCTTAACCGCCACCGTGGCGCAGGATATCGTTCCGGCGTCGGCAGCGCTGGCCCCGGAACGTAGCCGGGGGAAAACCGTGGGTACGGTGATGACCGGGCTGTTGGTCGGCATCCTGCTCTCCAGGGTGGTGAGCGGCGTGGTGGCGGAGTACTTCGGCTGGCGCACCATGTACCTGGTGGCCGCCGCAGCGGTACTGATGATCAGCCTCGCCCTGTGGCGCGTACTGCCACGCTTTACACCGGGCACCTCGGTGAGTTATCCGCGTCTGCTGCTGTCGCTGGCGCATCTGTGGCAGCATCACCAGACGCTGCGCCGTGCCGCACTGGCGCAAGGCTTGCTGTCCGTAGGTTTTAGCGCCTTCTGGTCAACGTTGGCGCTGATGCTGAGCGATCGCTTCCATCTGGATAGCGCAGTGGCAGGTGCCTTTGGCCTGGCGGGTGCCGCCGGTGCGCTGGCCGCACCGCTGGCGGGGAGCTTTGCCGACCGCATTGGTCCGGCCCGTGTGACCCAATATGGTGCCACGCTGGTCATGGTGTCTTTTGCGCTGATGTTCCTGTTGCCGGTGTTGCCGGTATCCGCCCAGCTTGGGTTAATCATCATCAGTACCGTCGGTTTTGACCTCGGCGTACAGGCGACGCTGGTGGCGCATCAGACGCTGGTCTACAGCCTCGCACCGGAAGCGCGTAGCCGTCTTAACGCCCTGATGTTCACCGTGGTGTTTATCGGTATGGCAACCGGTGCCGCGTTGGGTAGTCTGGCGTTGGCGCACTGGGGCTGGACCGGTGTGGTAGCGCTCTCGACCCTGGCGGCGGCGATAAGCCTGATGATTCGTCTGGCGAGCCGTCACCTGAAAAACTGATGTGGCAGGCTGCCTGATGAATTTAGTTGCATGGATGGCAACAGGTGCGCAACATGGGGCATCGCAATTTCTGGCAACTACAGGAGCCTGTTATGAAAGTTTGGTTGCTCGCCCTCATTGGGCTGTCACTGTCGACCAGTGCGCTGGCGGAAGATCCCAACGCAGACGCGGAACAAAACGTCTATGCCAGCCAGTTGTGCCATCTGGTAAGCAGCGAAAAAAGCACCGGAACGATGGACAGTTATGTGACAAAAATGAAGGCGCAAATCGCCAGCGGTCAGTCGGAATTCGATGAAGAGATGGCGCAGGAAGTGATCAGCGGTTGGTTACAGTTGGGCGAGGATGAACGCAGCCAGTTGCGTCATAACCAGCAGCAATGCGAACAGACGGTGATGACGCAATTTCAGCAGGAAGATTAAATCTTTTTCTCGACCGGGGTAGCCCTAAAATTCGCGCCATTTTTGGCGCGTTTTTTATAGCTTTTTTGTACAGATTGCGTACATAATCGCCAGCGTTTGGCATTGGACTTGCATCACCATAACGAGACACAGCCTCAAGGCTGTCCCTTTCCTGACAGTGGCTTCACAGCATGATGATAACGCGTCGCCGCCTTTTGCTGGCAACCGGGGCAACAGTACTTTCGATGACCACAGGCAAACTGTTTGCCCGTGATGACATTATCCCTCTCTGGCCGGAAGATCCGCCCGGCGGCGGAGGCCCATCGGGTTTGCTGCGTGTCAGTGCCAACGGTTCCTGGTCCAACATTGTTTCCCCGGCTATCCAGCGTTTTCGCCCGGAAAATCCCAATGGCGAAGCGGTGCTGATTGCGGCGGGCGGCGGTTATAAATGGATCGGTATGGGGCGCGAGGCCTGGCCCGTAGCGCGCTGGCTCAATGCCAACGGCTACACCGCCTATGTGCTGAGTTACCGCTTACCGGGCGAGAAGTGGCAGGCGGGCCATCTGGCCCCGTTGCAGGATGCGCAGCGCGCGATTCGTCTGGTCCGTTCCTTTGAACGCAAAGTCCATGTGCTGGGATTCTCGGCGGGCGGTCATCTGCTGGGAATGGCGGCGGCTCGCCCTGATTTCGACAGCTATCCGGCGCAGGACCCGCTTGATGAGGTGGTGCCGAAAGTGGACAGCGTCGGCCTGATCTATCCGGTGATCACCCTTGAAGCACCGTATCAGCACACCAACACCCATTTGATGATGGTGGGGAAAAACGCCACCCCGGCGGAAGAGGCCAACTGGTCGGTACAGAACTTTGTTACCCACAACTATCCGCCCACCTTTCTGGCGCAGGCGGAAGATGACCACACCTCTAATCCGTATAACACCGAATTAATGCGTGATACCTGCCGCCGTATGCGCGTGCCAGTGGAGCTGATCGAGCTGAGCAGTGGCGGGCACGGTTTTGGCCTGGGTAAAGCGGGAACGCCAGCGGCACTGTGGGATCAGGCTTATACGCGCTGGCTGGACCATCTGGGCTAAGCTGTGGCTTACGTAAGATTAAAATATTTATCCGGCTGCAACGGTTCCGGCAACGGATCACCGTTCATCGCCTTCAGGTTACGCTCAATCGCCACACAAATGGCGTCCAACGGTAGGTCATTCGGCGCGGTACCAAACGGGTCTTCCAGTTCCTCCGCCAACGATTCCAGCGACAAAAAGGTGTAGGAGATAAACACCGACACCAGTGGCGTCATGGCGTGCAGATCTGACACCAGCGCAAAAGGCAGCAGGGTGCAGAACAGATACACGGTACGGTGCAGAATCAAACTGTAGGCAAAAGGAATCGGCGTGCTGGCGATACGATCGCATCCGCCCAGTATCGTGGAAAGATGATTCAGGTTCTCATCGATGCTTTGCCAGACAATATCCGACACATGACCTTCATGCCGTTGTTGCGCCAGCCACTCCCCCATACACATCAAAATCTGCGTGGTCGCCAGCGGCTGATGTAGCACCGCATTGTGCCAGCGCGGCGGCAGGGTGCGCTGCAAATCCGTCAGCGGGTCCGTGCGGCGAAGTTGATGTTTCAGGCTCAGATTGAAGGCAATTTGCAGATCGGCAAATTCACGCGCCTGATCCAGGCTGAGCGTGCGAATACTTTTTACCTGGCGCAACAGGGAGCGCTGGGTAATCAGCAATGTCCCCCACAGGGTGCGGGCTTCGGTAAAGCGTGCGTAGCTGGCGTTGTTACGAAAGCCAAGGAAGATGGCGATCGACACACCAATCAGGCTAAACGGCGCGGTGGTCAGATGGATACCGAGCGTTTCATACCAGGGAAAACCGAGGATGGCGACAAGCGACATCAGCAGGTTGAGTGACAGACGGAACAGGATGCTGGTGAGCACCGAACCATGCCAGTCAAACAGCCGCAGGAACCAATGCTGGTGGGGGCGAACAATCATTTTTGCGATGGTGAATTTTTGATTTTGTGATCACAGGTTACGCCTGTCTTCACCGACTGATCAACGTTGTTTCGCAGGCTTTTGGCGAGGGGGAGGTTGTTTTTTTCAATTAAATCAATCTTCTAAAATCGTTTTGAACAACTTATAAAATTCTTTCCGTTATCTCTTCAGCACGGCTTTTTTTAAAGTTCATCTCAACGACACAACACACAAAACCTATACCGCTGAGGAATTTACCATGTCTAAACTTGACCTGCTCGACCCGCAAAACTCTACCCTGATCTTCATCGACCACCAGCCGCAGATGGCATTTGGCGTGGCCAATATCGATCGCCAGCAGCTCAAAAATAACACCGTTGCCCTGGCAAAAGCGGGCAAGATTTTCGACGTGCCGGTGATTTACACCTCGGTGGAAACCGAAAGCTTTAGCGGCTACATCTGGCCGGAACTGCTGGCGGTACACCCGGAAGCGAAGCCGATTGAGCGAACCTCAATGAACTCATGGGAAGATGCCAAATTTGTTGCCGCGGTAGAAAAAACCGGACGTAAAAAGCTGATTATCTCTGCGCTGTGGACCGAAGTGTGCCTGACCTTCCCGGCACTGATGGCGCTGAAAGCGGGTTATGAAGTCTATGTGGTGACTGACACCTCAGGCGGCACCAGCGTGGATGCCCACGAACGTTCGGTACAACGGATGGTGCAGGCGGGTGCGGTGCCGGTGACCTGGCAGCAGGTGCTGCTGGAGTACCAGCGCGACTGGTCACGCAAAGAGACCTATGACGCGGTGATGGACCTGGTGCGTGAGCACAGCGGTGCCTACGGTATGGGCGTTGATTATGCCTACACTATGGTGCATAAAGCGCCGCAACGTCAGCTGTAATAGGGCAGATACGTTTTCAGGGCATCGATAAACAGCCGTAGCGCCATCGACTGATGGCGGTTAGGTGGAAACCACAAGGCGATGCCCGCCGACTGCACACGCCACTCGGCCAGCAACTCCACCAGCTGGCCGTTGGCTAATCCTGCGCTGGCGTACGGCAGCGGCAGGTAAGCGATACCTAAACCGCTGATAGCCGCCTGGGCCATCAGCGCGTTACTGTCGAGTGTCAGCGTACCCGGCACATCCATTTCCAGCGACTCCCCCTGCCGTTGATATTCCCAGCGATAGCGTTTGCCACTCGGCAGCCGCTGGCGGATGCACTGGTGCTGCTGTAAATCCTGCGGATGCTGTACCGGCGGATGATCAGCGAGGTAAGCCCCGGCTGCCACGGTAACAAACGTCAGCGGGCCGCCAAGCGGCACTGCCACCATATCCTGCGGCACGTCTTCAATCAGCCGAATGCCGGCATCAAAACCCTGCGCGGTGATATCCACCAGTGCACCCTGCGCGGCGAGGTCCAGTTCTATTTGCGGATATTGGACGCTGAACGCCGGAATAACATGCGTTAGCAGTAAGCCAATTGCCGCATCGCTGGCGCTGAGCGCTGACGTCAAACAGCACCTCGTCCATCTCATTCAATAGCGGCGTCAGCCGACTGAGTAACCGTTGACCGGCCTCGGTCAGTGCCACGCTCCGCGTGGTGCGCTGAAACAACTGCACACCCAGATTGTGTTCCAACCCTTTTACCAGATGGCTGAGTGAGGAACGTTTTAGCCCGAGCATTTCGGCGGCGCGGCGAAAGCTGCGCTGCTCCGCCAGCGTTCTGATGGCTTGCAGTTCATGCCACGAAGGTCTTCTCATTGGTGGTTTTTCCTCACCAGGTCATGCGCGATTAGGGAGACGATAACCACCAGTAAAGCGATCTACCATCAGGTTTTCAACAGGAGGAAACAAAGATGAAAACCTGGTTAATTACCGGTGCCAGCAATGGGCTGGGTCGTTTGATGAGTGAACGCTTACTTGCGCGTGGTGATGTTGTGATTGCCTGCGTTCGTCGGGTGGCGGCGATGGCTGACCTGCAACAACGCTACGCTGAACGTTTGCAGGTTATCGCGTTGGATCTGGCGCAGACCGCCACCATTGCACCCGCCATCACGCAAGCTTTTGCCAGCGCCGGGCGCATTGATGTGGTGGTGAGCAACGCCGCTTACGGCCTGTTTGGTGCCGCCGAGGAGCTGAGTGATGCGCAAATTGAACGGCAAATTGCCACCAACCTCACCGGCTCAATTCAGCTGATTCGTGCAGCGATTCCGCTGCTGCGTCAGCAGGGCGGCGGTCGCATTGCCCAATTGTCGTCGGAAGGCGGCCAGGTGGCTTATCCCAACTTCAGCCTGTATCACGCCACCAAATGGGGCATTGAGGGTTTTGTTGAGGCGGTACGCCAGGAGGTCGTGAGCTTTGGCATCGACTTTTTGTTGGTGGAACCTGGCCCGACAGCGACCAACTTTGGTGCCGGACTGGATGTGGCTACGGCGCTGGAATGCTATCGCGCTACCGCCTCGGGCGAGCTGCGACGCAGGTTGCAGTCAGGGGAGTTTGCCATCCTCGGTGATGCAGAAAAATGTGTGACAGCGATGATCGCCACCCTGGAACAGCCGCAGATGCCGTTGCGACTGGCACTTGGCAGCACCGCTTATCAGCACATTGATATGGCCTTACAAAATCGTCTGGCGGAGTTGCATACGCAAAAAGCACTGGCCTATGGCGCGGATGCCTGAGCAGACTACAGTAGAGGCAGAGCCTGATTAAACTCCAGGAGTTGCTATGTCTGTGCAATCGTTTCAGATTGATATCGCGCAATCACAGTTGGATGACCTCGAATGGCGTCTGCGCCAGACGCGCTGGGCGGCGACCCTGCCCGGCGCTGCGTGGCAGAAAGGCACCGCGCCTGATGAGCTGAAAGCGTTGGTGGATTACTGGCTGCATCAGTATGACTGGCGTCAGCAGGAGCGCGACCTTAACCAGCTTGGGCATTATTACTGGCGGCAGGATGAGACGCAGATCCATTTTGTCCATCAACGCGGCAACGGGCCTGACCCGTTGCCGCTGTTGTTGACTCACGGCTGGCCCGATTCGTTTTTGCGCTACCAGAAAATTATCCCGCTGTTGACCGATCCGGCACGTTTTGGTGGCAAGGCGGAGGATGCGTTCGATGTTATCGTGCCATCGCTACCGGGCTTTGCCTTTTCGGCCTGCCCGCCGGGCGGGGTTAACAACGCGCAAATCGCTGATCTCTGGGCGCAGTTGATGACCGAGTTGGGCTACCCGCGTTTCGCCGCCAGTGGGGGCGATATTGGTTCTGGCGTCACCCGCTACCTTGCGGTGCAGCATCCCGACAGGTTGGTGGGTATTCACCTCACCGATATCGGGTTGGTACGCCCGTTGATGCAGGCGACCGGTGCAGATCTTACCGATGAAGCGCGCGACTATCAGGCGGCAGCGATGAAATGGATTACGCAGGAAGGGGCGTATATGGCGCTGCAATCCACCAAACCGCAAACCCTGGCATTCGCGCTCAATGATTCCCCGGTCGGACTGGCAAGCTGGATTCTGGAGAAATTCCACAGTTGGGGTGATTGCCAGGGCAATGTGTTTGGCCGCTTCAGCAAAGATGAGTTGCTCAATAACATCATGTTGTACTGGCTTACCGCTAGCTTCGGCACCTCAGCCAACCTCTATTACGAAAACAGCCACTCGCTTCCGCCGATGGCGAAAATCACCGTGCCGACCGGGCTGACGCGTTTTCCGTATGACCTGATGCCGCCGCCGCGCCACTGGGCAGAGCAGAATCTGGCTATTCGGCACTGGCATGAATTGCCACGCGGTGGGCATTTTACCGCGATGGAGGAACCAGAGTTGTTGGCGCAGGAGATTCGGGCGTTTTATCAGCCATTGCGCTGAAAGGTATCATTTCTGGCGATATCTAAAATCAAAAATCACGATTTCCGTGATGTCTTCTCCTTTGTCATGCTGAGCACCATCGGAAAAGGCAGGGATTCGCTATCACTGCCACACTTACCTTTTTGCTGACGAGGATGACTGACAATGCAAGCGATGATCTTAAAAAGCCCCGGTGGACTGGAGAATTTGCAATTGGTGGACCTGCCGGACCCCGGCAAACCTGGGCCGGGTGAAATCCGGGTGGCAATTCATGCCACTTCACTGAATTTCCACGATTTACTGGTCGCCCAGGGGGCCATTCCGACCGCTGATGGCCGCATTATGATGGCAGACGGCGCGGGGGTGGTGGAAGAGATTGGCGCTGGCGTCAGCGAATTTAAGGTGGGCGATCATGTGGTATCCGGCTTCTTCCCGCAGTGGCAAGACGGATTATCCTCGGCTCAGGTCGGAAACTTTGCCCAAACACCGGGCGATGGTGCGCACGGTTTTGCCGCAGAAGTGGTGGTGCGTCCGGCCAGCCACTTCACCCTGGCACCAAAAGGCTGGCGACATGCGGAAGCGGCGACCATCACTACCTCCGGTCTGACGGCCTGGCGCGCCTTGGTGGGTGATGCGCAGATCAAAGCGGGTGATACCATTCTGACGCTGGGTACCGGTGGCGTGTCCATCACCGCGCTGCAAATTGCCAAAAGCATGGGCGCTCGGGTGATCGTCACCTCCTCGTCCGATGAAAAGCTGGCGCGTGCGCGCGAGCTGGGCGCGGATGAGGTGATTAACTATCGCAGCACGCCGGAGTGGGGCAAAGCGGTGCAGCAATTGACGCAGGGTCAGGGTGCGGATGTGGTGATTGAGCTGGGCGGTCCCGGCACGATGGCGCAATCGATCGAAGCGGTGCGTGTCGGTGGTCATATTGCGTTGATCGGTGTGCTGACCGGGCGTGAAGGCGTGATCCCTACCTCGCTGTTAATGGCAAAGCAGGCGCGCATTCAGGGATTGATTGTCGGCCATCGCCGCCAGCAGCAGGACTTTGTGCGCGCACTGGAGCAGACCGGCATTCGTCCGGTGATCAGCGACAGTTACGGCACCCTGGGAGATCTACCGGCCGCGTTTCAGCATCAACAAAACGCCGGTCACTTCGGCAAGATTACGGTGGAGTGGTAAATTTCATTGCGCGATAAATCGCGCCGCTACCGTATCTGCAAAGTTTCATAACGACGCGATTCATCGCGCTGTTATGAACAATATCTGCAAAGTTTCGTAGCGGCGCGATTCATCGCGCTGTAATGAATAATATGTGCAAAGTTTCGTCGCGGCGCGATTCATCGCGCTGTTATGAACAATATCTGCAAAATTTCGTCGCGGCGCGATTCATCGCGCTACAAATTAATAATAATCGCCGTGACGATAATCCCACGAAGGGAAAATATCGGACAGCAGCGACATAATCTTATCAACATCAAGACCTTTGCGGATCAGCACCGGACAGGGTGTGATTTTGCGCTCGCCTTTTTGCTCCGGGATTAAACGACCTTCATTATCCACCATCGACACCATCACTCCCTGCTCATAACGCACTTTGTTGTCGTCATTGGGTTGAATGGATTTCACGTAATCGTTGGCAGCAATAATTAAATCGGCACGGGATTCAATGCGTTCGCCAATACCTTCAACCAGACCGCGGTTACCCTGACCGGATGGGTTAGCGGAGCTGGCAAAGGAGAATTTACCGTGTTTTTCCCACAATTCTTTTGCCAGTATTTCACCCGGCTTGCCGAATTTAATCACGAAACAGCTGGTCTGGCGGCCATCCATCATTAACGCTTTGGAACCGTCAGCCGGAATACGCGACAACGCATCTTCACGCCACGGTAAGATGCAGCCCAGCAAAATGTCCTGATCCCAGTGGCGTTGATACAGTTCGTCGATTTCCGGGTTGAGCTGTGCCAGGGAACGCAGTTGCTCCAGCGAGCCGCACAGCACCACGCCTGGCTTGTTGCGATTACGGTTTTTCGCCTCGAACTTGCGCTCCAGACCGGCTTTATCGGAGGTCATAATGATGTAGCCGACCTTGGTGGGGCTGACGATCATGCCGCCCTCTTTGGCCAGAATGTCGATGGCTTCGTGCTGTAACCCGCCATTCCAGGTTATTTTTTTACCGCTCATGGAAAGACCCTATCTGCATACAAAATATGACGCACAGGAATATTACCTGCGATGAATATAAGGGATTACGTTATTAACCCGATATTTCTTCAGGATATGCTCTGCCATTATTTATTAACAGGCAAACCATTAGAGTTATAGGGTTAATTGCAGCGTTTAGCAATAATCGTCTCGGGATAATAATACTAACAATAACCGTCATGCAACTGATGAAAATAACGATAAAATAGATAGGGTTAATTTTAAATAACGCTTAAGAACTGTGGTGTTATTTAGAAAATCGAAGCGCTAAACAGGTGGTTACCGGTTTAGCGTTGCGTTTAAAAAAGGAGAGAATGCGCCGTGGCGCGCAGCGCGATACCTAACAGAATACCCGGTACGGCGAAACGGAACAGTCGTGGGAAGCGACTGGACAGCCCGAGGAAAATGCCGATGCCGGGCAGGTCGAAGGTCTGGATAAGCAAACCTGCCGACGCGTTAATATTGTGGGCGCTGTACAACCCTTTTTCCACCAGACCCGCAATGACGCCATAGTAGGCCGTGCCGCCTGCCAGGCATTTGGTGAGCGCGGGCAGAATGTAGACCTCGGAAATATTCAGCCGATCCAGCAACGGAGACAACCACCGGGTCAGCAATTCTACGCCACCGGCCTCTTTCAGAATGCCGACTACCGATAAGGAGAGGATCAACATCGGTAGCGAGCCAAGCGCCAGACGAATCGCATCGGAACCGGCATTATTGATAATGGCAATCAGGCCGGGCTTCGCTTCGTTATGACTGATCCCTTCGTCTTCATCACGCAGCGCGACGGCAGGGAGCTTACGACCAAAAAAGTGGTAAGTGGTGGAAGCCGCCACGATGCCCCCACAAATCGAGATCAGTATGGCCGCCCCCCAATGCAGACCGGCAGGAATCAAAGGATAAAAGGCATTTGCCTGGCCCATGGCAAATAACATGCTGAGCGTGGCAGCCATATGGCGATCGGAGGTGCCACGTTTTTCCATAATCGCCAGGGCGGCGAGCGGAGCGGCGAAACTGACAAAATTTAACTGGATGAGGGCAAATAACGCCAGCCCGGTAATACCCAAAGGTTTTAATAACGGCGTGGTATGACGAACAATAAAATCGAGTACGCCTTTTGCCTCCAGATATTTCATCACAAATAACATAACAACCATGATGGGAATCAGCGTATACAGCGCCACATCCACCGAGGCTTTGCCCGCCGACATAATAATACTGATGATATTCATGCCTGATTCTGTTCCTTGCTACTTAATCCCCGCTGCGCAAAATAAATATTCACGCCAGCCTCCCTCTGCCAAATAATTCACCAAAAAACAGCCACGCGATAAATGCGTTAGCGTCTGCAAAGAGAGAAATGTTATCCCGGCGAGCGAGGATTGAGTAGTAAAGAAACAGAGTTTTTGTCTGGAAGGGAAAGGGAGGAAAGCCAGCATGCTGTAACATGCTGGCCGGGTTAGTTAGCGCATCGTCACAAACTCTTCCGCTGCGGTCGGGTGGATCGCCACGGTGTTGTCGAAGTCTTTTTTGGTGGCACCCATTTTCAGCGCCACTGCAAAGCCTTGCAGCATCTCATCCATGCCAAAACCGATACCGTGGATACCGACGATTTTCTCTTCCGGTCCTACGCAGACCAGCTTCATCCGGCATGGCTGACGGTGTTGGGTGACGGCGGTGTACATGGCGGTGAAGGCCGATTTGTACACTTTCACCTGATCATCGCCGTACTGCTCACGCGCCTGGGGTTCGGTCAGACCGACGGTGCCAATTGGCGGGTGGCTGAATACTACGGTCGGGATATTGTTGTAATCCAGATGTTCGTCCGGCTTGTTGTTGAACAGACGCTCAGACAAGCGACGGCCTGCTGCTACCGCTACCGGTGTCAGCTCCACCGCACCAGTGTTGTCGCCCACTGCGTAAATGCCCGGCACGCTGGTGTTCTGGAACTTATCCACCTTGATATAACCTTTCTCATCCAGCGCCACGCCAGTGACGGCCAGATTGAAGTTATCGTTGGCTGGCTCACGGCCAATCGCCCATACCAGGCAATCTACGGTTTGCTCCTGACCGTTTTCCAGTTGCAGCGTCAGGCTGCCGTCAGCGTTTTTGATCACCGCTTGCGGGATGGAATCGGTATGCAATGACGGGCCTTCAGCCTGCATCACTTCAACCAGCGTATCGGTGATCAGCGGATCAAAGCTGCGCAGCGGCGCGTGCTTACGCACAAACAGGTGGGTTTCCGCGCCCAACGCGTTGACCACACCTGCCAGCTCCACGGCGATATAACCGGCTCCGACGACCGCCACACGCTTTGGCAGCGCATCCAGCTCAAAGAAGCCGTCGGAGTCGATGCCGTATTCTGCTCCCGGCACGTTGGGATGGCTTGGACGGCCACCAGTGGCGATCAGGATATGATCAGCGGTAATGGTTTCGCCGTTCACCTCCACGGTGTGCGCATCAACAAAACGGGCGAAGCCTTTGATTACTTCCACCTTATTCTTGCCCAGCACGTTGTCGTATGAGGTGTGGATACGATCGATATAGGCGCTGCGATTTTTCACCAGGGTTGACCAGTCGAAGCGGTTAACCGTGGTGTCGAAGCCGTAATCCGGGCCATACAGGTGAATAGCTTCGGCAATCTGCGCCGCGTGCCACATCACTTTTTTTGGTACGCAACCTACGTTGACACAGGTGCCGCCCAGCTCTTTGGCTTCAATCAGGGCGCATTTCTGGCCGTACATCGCTGCACGGTTAATGGAGGCGATTCCGCCGCTGCCGCCGCCAATGGCAAGGTAGTCAAAATGTCTGGTCATCAGATGTGTCCATTTGCAGGAAGAAAAATTGGGTTAGAGTGTAACGCTGACAGGGGAAAGGGCGCAAAGATTGCACCTATGATTGTGATAGGGTTGGATCAACACCCATTACAGGGAAGCACCGTATGCAACTGACATTTCTTGGCACCGGCGCAGGTGCGCCAAGCCTGCAACGTAACGTCACCGCCATTGCGTTGACCTTATCCAAACGGGGTGACACCTGGTTGTTCGATTGTGGTGAGGCGACGCAGCATCAATACATGCGTTCGGCGCTGAAACCGAGCAAGCTGGAAAAAATCTTTATTACCCATCTGCACGGCGACCATATTTTTGGTCTGCCCGGATTGCTCACCAGTCGCTCGATGGCGGGCTTGAAAGAACCACTGACCATCTATGGTCCGTCAGGTATCCGTCAATTCATCGAGACGGCGCTGAACCTGAGCGGCTCCTATACCAGCTTTCCGCTGGAAATCGTGGAAATCGCCGCCGGGCTGGTGTTTGACGACGGTGATTTCCGTGTCACCGCCTGGCCTATGAATCATATTGTGGAGTGCTACGGCTACCGCATCGAACAGCATGATACCCCCGGTTTTCTTGATGCTCCGCGCCTGAAAGCGGAAGGGGTGCCGCGTGGGCCGTGGTATCAGCAACTGAAGCAGGGCGAGCGTGTCCGGTTGGAGGATGGGCGCGAAATTAATGGTGCTGAATATCTGGGGCCGTCCACCAAAGGCAAGGTGGTGGCGATTTTTGGCGATACCGGGCCGACTGAGGTGGCGTTGCAACTGGCGGCTGATGCCGATGTGATGGTGCACGAAACCACGCTCGAGGCGGCGCTGGCGGAGAAGGCCAACAGTCGCGGCCATTCCACCACGATACAAACGGCAGAAGTGGCAAAACAGGCCGGGGCTAAGCGGTTGATCGCCACCCATTTTAGCTCGCGCTATTTGTCACAGGATCGGGAGAGATTGCTGGCGGAGTGCCAGTCCATCTTTGCGGCGACGGAGCTGGCACATGATTTTGCGGTGTTCGAGATTTAGTGCGCCTTACTCCGGCACAATCCACTCAATACGAGTATGACCGGTGCCTGCTGGCACCAGTTTCTGATGCAGCCACGGCAGCAGTTCTTTCATCTGCTGCTCCAGCTTCCACGGTGGGTTAATCACAATCATCCCCGAAGCGGTCATACCACGCTGGTCGCTGTCCGGGCGGACGGCCAGCTCAATCTGCAAAATGTTGCGAATGCCGGTGGCTTGCAGATCTTTGGTCATATGTTTGATTTGCTGACGTAGCACCACCGGATACCACAACGCGTAGATACCGGTACTGAAACGCTTGTAACCTTCCTGAATGCCTTTCACCACGTCCTGATAATCGCTTTTCAGCTCATACGGCGGGTCGATCAGGATCAGGCCACGGCGCGTTGGCGGTGGCAGCTTGGCTTTCAACTGCTGATAACCATCGGCACGCTCGACACGCGCACGGCTGTCTTTGCTGAATTCATTGCGCAGCAGCGGATAATCGCTGGAATGCAGCTCGGTGAGTTGCAGTTTATCGTCCTGGCGCAGCAGATGGCGGGCAATCAGCGGTGAACCCGGATAGTAGCGCAGGGTGCCGTTAGGGTTCAGGTTACGGATCGCCGAGAAGTAAGGCTTCAGCAGTTCCGGCGCATCCGGCTGCTGCCAGATACGCGCGATGCCTTCCAGATATTCACCGGTACGCTCGGCGTGCTCACCGCTCAGCTGGTAACGTCCGGCACCGGCGTGGGTATCCAGATAGAGGAAAGGCTTCTCCTTCTCCATCAGGGCGGTCAGGATCAGGCTCTCAACGGTGTGTTTGAGCACGTCGGCATGGTTGCCGGCATGAAAACTGTGGCGATAACTCAGCATAAAAAAGAGGGGTCCGCGGTTGGATCAAAGAATTCACTACATCGTATGTGGCGGGATTATAGCCGCGCTGGATAAAAATTGCTGACGTTTCGGGGCAGCATTGATTTTCCGCTAATCAGGCCGCATGTTAGTAAGATTGCGTTGCGCGACCGATCGCGCCCCATACTCCATAAAAGGACTGCGCTTATGACCAATCCGTTACTTACGCCTTTTACCCTTCCGCCTTTTTCTGCCATCAAACCTGAGCACGTTGTTCCTGCGGTAACCGCCGCACTGGACGACTGCCGTGCGGCGGTGGAGCGCGTAGTGGCACAGGGCGCGCCTTATAGCTGGGATAACCTGGTACAACCGCTGGCAGAAGTGGATGATCGCCTCGGGCGTATTTTTTCGCCGGTCAGCCATCTGAACTCGGTAAAAAACAGCCCGGAACTGCGTGAGGCTTATGAGCAGACGCTGCCGCTGCTGTCCGAATACAGCACCTGGGTTGGTCAGCATGAAGGACTGTACCAGGCGTATCGTGACCTGAAGCAGGGTGACAACTATGCGGCGCTGGATATCGCCCAGAAGAAAGCGGTGGATAACAGCCTGCGTGATTTCGAGTTATCGGGTATCGGACTCGATAAAGAAAAACAGAAACGCTATGGCGAGATTGCCGCGCGTCTGTCTGAGCTGGGTTCGACCTACAGCAACAACGTCCTCGATGCCACTCAGGGCTGGAACAAACTGATCACCGATGAAGCGGAGCTGTCCGGTATGCCGGAAAGCGCGCTGGCGGCAGCCAAAGCGATGGCGGAAGCCAAAGAGCAGGAAGGCTGGTTGCTGACGCTGGATATCCCGAGCTATCTGCCGGTGATGACCTACTGCGACAACGCGGCGCTGCGTGAAGAGATGTACCGCGCCTACTCAACCCGTGCGTCTGATCAAGGCCCGAACGCCGGTAAATGGGATAACGGCCCGGTGATGGCAGAAGAACTGGCGCTGCGCCACGAACTGGCCCAGTTGCTCGGCTTTGATTCCTTTGCGGATAAATCGCTGGCGACCAAAATGGCGGAAAGCCCGTCTCAGGTGATCGATTTCCTCACTGACCTTGCTAAACGCGCCCGTCCACAGGGTGAGAAGGAGCTGGCCCAACTGCGCGCCTTCGCCAAAAAAGAGTTCGGCGTCGACGAGATGAATCCGTGGGATCTGACTTACTACGGCGAAAAGCAGAAGCAGCATCTCTACACCATCAGCGATGAGCAACTGCGTCCCTATTTCCCGGAAGCGCGTGCGGTGAATGGCCTGTTTGAAGTGGTGAAACGTATCTACGGCATCAGCGCGCAAGAGCGTAAAGATGTCGACGTTTACCACCCGGATGTGCGTTTCTTCGACCTGTTTGATGAAACCGGCGAACTGCGCGGTAGCTTCTACCTCGACCTCTACGCGCGTGAGCACAAACGCGGCGGAGCCTGGATGGACGACTGTGTCGGCCAGATGCGCAAAGCCGATGGCAGCCTGCAAAAGCCGGTGGCTTACCTCACCTGTAACTTCAACCGTCCGGTGCAGGGCAAGCCTGCGTTGTTCACCCATGATGAAGTGACCACGCTGTTCCACGAGTTTGGTCATGGTCTGCATCATATGCTGACGCGTATCGAAACCCCTGGCGTGTCCGGTATCAGCGGTGTGCCGTGGGATGCGGTGGAACTGCCGAGCCAGTTTATGGAGAACTGGTGCTGGGAACCGGACGCGCTGGCGTTTATCTCCGGCCACTATGAAACTGGCGAGCCGCTGCCGAAAGAACTGCTGGATAAAATGCTGGCAGCGAAAAACTACCAGGCAGCGCTGTTTATCCTGCGTCAGCTGGAGTTCGGCCTGTTCGATTTCCGTCTACACACCGAGTTTAACCCGCAGCAGGGCGCGCAAATCCTCGAAACCCTGCGTGAAGTGAAGAAGCAGGTGGCGGTGGTACCCAGCCCGGAATGGGGCCGTTTCCCGCACGCCTTCAGCCATGTGTTTGCGGGTGGCTATGCCGCAGGTTACTACAGCTACCTGTGGGCCGACGTGCTGGCTGCCGATGCGTACTCACGCTTTGAAGAAGAGGGTATCTTTAACCGTGAAACCGGTCAGTCGTTCCTCGACAACATCCTGACGCGTGGTGGTTCTGAGGAGCCAATGGAGCTGTTTAAACGCTTCCGTGGCCGTGAACCGCAGCTCGATGCGATGCTGGAACATTACGGGATTCAGGGATAAGCCTGCTTGTGAAAATCGGTTTAATTGATGAAACAGGCGCCGGAGACGGCGCCTTATTACATTTGGCCCAGCGCTGGGGACTGGAGCAGGATGAGCAGTCGCCACTGGCGCTGGTGCTGACTGCCAGCCATCTTGAGCTGCGTAAACGCGACGAGCCAAAGCTGGGCGGCATTTTTGTTGATTTCGTCTCTGGCGCGATGGCGCACCGGCGTCGTTTTGGCGGTGGGCGCGGTGAAGCAGTGGCGAAAGCGGTGGGTATCAAGGGTGATTACCTGCCGGATGTGGTCGATGCCACGGCCGGATTAGGACGCGATGCCTTTGTTCTGGCCGCGCTGGGCTGCCGGGTGCGCATGCTGGAACGTCATCCGGTGGTGGCGGCGTTGCTGGAGGATGGTTTGCGTCGGGGTTATGACGATGCGGAAATCGGCGGCTGGCTGCGCGAGCGATTAACGCTGCTGCATGTCGTCAGCCAGCAGGCGCTGAGTGAAATCACTCCCGCGCCAGATGTGGTGTATCTCGACCCGATGTATCCTCACCGGCAAAAAAGCGCGATGGTGAAAAAGGAGATGCGGGTATTCCAGTCTCTGGTAGGCGCGGATGAGGATGCTGATGCACTGCTGGAACCGGCGCGGCGTCTGGCGAAAAAACGTATTGTGGTGAAGCGCCCGGATTACGCCCCGCCGTTAGCGGGTGTGGTGACACAGTCAGCGGTGGTGACCAAAAGCCATCGTTTTGATATCTATCCGCCGCTAAGCTGATATTTGCACCTATCCGCTACAAAAAAACAGGCCGGTTTCCCGGCCTGTTTTGTTATTCGTCGTCATCGCGCAACGGCACAATCAACATATCAATATGCACCGTATTAATGAGCTGGCGCGCTGAGGACATCAGCTTGCTCCAGAAGTCCTGATGGTGGCCACATACCACCAAATCCACATCATATTTTCTAATCGCATCCACCAGCACCTGACCGAGGTCACCGCTACCGCTCAGGGTTTCACTGATGGGGTATCCGGCGTTGGTCGAAAGTTCTTTCAGTGCGGTATGCGTCTCTTCAGAGATGCGTTTCTGCATATCACCTAAATTGACGTCAATCAGCCCGGTGTAGAGGTCTGAATAATTCACATCAACGTGGATTAATGAGATTTTCGCATCATAAGGACGTGCCAGTGAGACGGCTTTTTCAACCAGTAACTGGCTTTCAGGGGAAAGGTCTACTGCAATCAGGATGTGTTTATAAGCCATGATATAACTCCTTTCACAAGATTCTGGGGGCAACCCGAATTCCTGCCACGTCACGGCTGGCGAAATCCTTTGCGCATAACGGCGATAAGCGCCACCCATCGAGATTTATGCTTTGCAGGCGGTTTGTTGTTATACCCCCAGTATAGCCAGAGTTGTTAACAAATGCTGCAAGGCGCTGCGCCGCTGTGAGGAAGATCAAGGGTTATCGCTTTTTTCGCTCGCGGTGAACGAAAATCATCGCTGGAAAAATTTTTACCAAATCTCCTACACTGAAAATGACGGTCATACATCTCCTGATGACTTACCGCCGGACTCGCAAAAAAACAACGCAATTCGATTCATTCAGTGGAAGGCTTTCTCGTGGAGCGTTTACAGCGTTGCGTCTCCACGTCTCCAGCCGGGAGGGGATCATGATTAGCACTATCGCGCTTTTTTGGGCTCTTTGTGTAGTTTGTCTGGTGAATATGGCGCGCTACTTCTCTTCTCTGCGCTCGTTATTGGCGGTGCTACGCGGTTGCGATCCGCTGTTATATCAATATGTGGATGGTGCTGGCTTCTTTACGTCGCACGGTCAGCCCAGCAAACAGGTGCGCCTGGTGCGCTATATCTGGGAGAAGCGCTATCGTGACCATCACGACGAAGAGTTTATTCGTCGCTGTGAACGGGTACGCGGGCAATTTATTTTGACCAGCGGGCTGTGTGGGCTGGTGGTTGTCAGCCTGATCGCGATGGCGGTCTGGCAATAAAAAAAGGGCGACATTGCTGTCGCCCTTCGGTGTCTGAAGCGGTGATTACACCAGCTTCAGCGCAATCCAGTACAAGGAACCGGACAACAGAATACACACCGGCAGGGTAAACACCCACGCCATCGCGATATTCTTGATGGTACGGCTTTGCAGACCGCCACCATCAACCAACATGGTCCCGGCGACTGACGACGACAGAATGTGCGTGGTGGAAACCGGCATCCCGGTGTAGCTGGCAATGCCAATCGACACCGCTGCCGTCACCTGCGCTGACATACCCTGCGCGTAGGTCATGCCTTTCTTACCAATCTTCTCACCGATAGTGGTCGCCACACGACGCCAGCCAATCATGGTGCCGACGCCAAGCGCCAGGGCTACGGCCATGATGATCCACACCGGCGCATACTCAACGGTTCCCAACAGATCGCTTTTCAGCTTGTTCAGGAAACGCTGGTCGTCAGCGCTGGTTTCCGGCAGCTTCGCCGCTTTATCGGCGGTATCGGAGATGCACAGCAGCAGACGACGCATCTGGCTGCGCTGGTCAGGTGTCAGGTCACTGTAGCTTTGCAGATTGTTCAGTAAGCCCTGAGCTCGCTGAATCGCTGGCAGCGCACGGGCGCTATCGCAGTGGAATTCATGCGGGCCATTGATGGACTCTTCTGGCGCAGGCACCGCAGGCGGCACCATCTGCACGATGTGCGTCAGGGTTTCGCTGTGCTGCTGGTAGTACTGCTCCAGATGGTTGACGGCATCACGGGTACGGGTGATGTCATAACCGGAGGCATTCATGTTGACCACGAAACCCGCAGGTGCGACACCAATCAGCACCAGCATGATCAGGCCAATGCCTTTCTGACCATCGTTCGCACCGTGTGAATAGCTTACGCCAATGGCGGAAACAATCAGGGCGATACGCGTCCAGAATGGCGGCTTTTTCTTGCCGTCGATTTTCTCGCGATCGGCTGGCGTCATATGAATACGCGAGCGTTTCTTGGTGCTGCTCCAGTAGCGGCGCAGCAGGAAAATCAGGCTACCGGCAATCACCAGACCGACAATCGGCGACAGGATCAGGGAAAGGAAGATATTCAGAACTTTTGGCAGGTTGAGCGCATCAACCACCGACGTTCCGGTCATCAGAGCATTGGTCAGACCGATACCAATAATGGCACCAATCAGGGTATGGGAGCTGGACGCCGGCAGGCCAAGATACCAGGTGCCGAGGTTCCAGATAATCGCAGCCAGCAGCATGGAGAACACCATAGCCAGGCCGTGAGCTGAACCAACATTTAATAGCAGATCGGTGGGGAGCATATGAACAATGGCATAGGCCACGCTCAAACCGCCCAGCAAAACACCGAAAAAGTTGAAAACACCTGCCATCACAACCGCCAGCTGCGCCCGCATCGCACGGGTGTAGATAACTGTCGCGACCGCGTTGGCTGTGTCGTGGAAACCGTTGATTGCTTCGTAAAACAATACAAACAGCAGGGCAAGAACCAATAACAGGCCGGTACTCAGGTCAAGACCAGCAAACAGATGTAGCATAAACGTTACGCCATTTTGGAGGACATGAACGCGGCGCATTATCCGCGACAACGTGCTGTATGGGAAAGGGAAATATAGTCTTTTTTTGTCTTAATGTTGCCAGTCACACGCCTAAACAAGGGAAAAATGCCGAAATATGAGTCATTTACAATATGACATATTTACGGCATTTTTTTGACACTGGCGTCAAAGAGGACAGATCACTACAATCAGCGCCTTTCGGGTGAAGTGAGAAAAAGCAGTGGAAAAGTTTGACGTTATCATTGTTGGCGCGGGTGCTGCGGGCATGTTCTGTGCTGCACAGGCCGGACAGCGTGGCCTGCGTGTGCTGCTGCTTGATAACGGCAAAAAAGCGGGCCGCAAAATTCTGATGTCGGGCGGCGGACGCTGCAATTTCACCAATATGTATACCGAACCCGCAGCTTACCTGTCGCACAACCCGCATTTCTGTAAATCTGCGCTGGCGCGCTATACCCAGTGGGACTTTATCGATCTGGTCAATCGTCACGGCATCGCATATCACGAGAAAACGCTGGGCCAGTTGTTCTGCGATGATTCGGCGCAGCAAATCGTGGATATGCTGCTGGCCGAGTGTGAAGCCGGACAGGTGACGCTCCGGTTGCGCAGCGAAGTGCTGAGCGTGCAGCGTGACGACGCAGGCTACACCCTGCAACTGAACGGCATGACGGTGCAGGCGGAGAAGTTGGTGATCGCCAGCGGTGGCTTATCGATGCCGGGGCTGGGAGCTTCACCGTTCGGTTATAAAGTGGCGGAGCAGTTTGGTTTGAAAGTGTTCCCGACGCGCGCTGCGCTGGTGCCTTTTACTCTGCATAAACCGCTGCTGGAACAATTGAACACCTTATCCGGCGTGGCGTTACCCACCACCATCACTGCGCAGGACGGCACCTTATTTAAAGAGGCGTTGTTGTTTACCCATCGCGGTTTATCTGGCCCGGCGGTGTTGCAAATCTCCAGTTACTGGCAGCCCGGCGAGTTCGTGACGGTGGATTTATCCCCGGCAACGCCGCTGGATGGGTTTATTAATATCCAGCGTGACGCCCATCCGAATCTCAGCCTGAAAAACAGCCTGGCGAAAATTTTGCCGAAGCGCCTGGTGGAAGTGTTGCAGGCGCTGAACCAGATCCCTGACGTCACCCTGAAGCAGCTCAACAGCAAGCAGCAGGGCGAACTGGTGCAAACCCTGCATCAGTGGCGGGTACAGCCAAACGGCACCGAAGGCTACCGCACAGCTGAAGTGACGCTGGGCGGCGTGGATACCACCCTGTTATCGTCAAAAACCCTGGAAGCACGCGATGTGCCCGGATTATATTTTATCGGCGAAGTGGTGGATGTGACCGGCTGGCTGGGTGGCTATAACTTCCAGTGGGCGTGGAGTTCCGCCTGGGCGTGCGCGCAGGCGTTGTCATCCTGATTACGGCAACTTGAGATTGATCAGGTAATCATACTGAATACGTGAAATATCCAGCGGGGCCCCGCCTTCAAAATAGACCTTCATAAACTCGGCAGGTCGGCCAACAATATCAACGCGCTGATAGGCTGAGCTGATAAATCGGGTCAGTATCTGCTGAATTGCCGCGGCCTGATCGCCCGGAAGTGCATTTTTACCGGTGACATTTTGTTCAAAAGTCAGGGGAGGGCTGTCTTCATCAGGTTTGTACTGTACGCGTTTGACATAGACGTCATTGCGGAATTCAGAAAATGCATTGTGGGTGGTATTGAACATATCGGCGAGATTTTTGATATGTGACGCCATCTGATTCACCGCCACGACTTTCTGGGTCACAAAACGTGTTCCCCACGCGGAGGCGGCGGTGACGCCGAACTGTACGGCATTCCTGCCAATGATGCTGCCCACACTGGAACCTAATCCCGCCCATAGCCCGGCACCGAGAAATATTGCGGTTCCCCCCAACGCACTTTTGGCGGCATTATCCACATGCTGGACGCGCACACCGGCTACCCGGTTATCCAGATGGTTAATCCTCCCCAGTGGTAACTGTCCTGACTCGACATCGCCGGAAGCCAGGCGGCGGTTATTCTCGTCTTTGTAATCTTTCAGGGTATAAGCAATCTGACTGGTTTCCGATTTAGCCAGTCTGAAGACTTCATCCGTGGATAACGAACGGACGAGAATCAAAGCTTCGTCCAGAATTTCAGTGGTCAGATAGTTTGCTGACACACGATTATTTAATTCGGGTTGTGATGTCAGTGCTAATATTTCATGTGATTTCGGAAATGCCATAACGCCCCCGAGCGTGGTTAGACTTCTTTGTTTTGTTTGATATCCCAACCCATCTGCACTGACGCGCCTTTATTCCCCTGCGAAGTCTGTTCCCAATATTCCATCGCCACCTTACTGGCCTGAAATGCGTATTCCATACCCAGGGTTGATCCATGTGCTACGCCGATATAATCGGTTTGTGTTACCAACACATCTTCCAGCGTAATAAGGGTATATTCGACTTCCTGACCGCCGGCTTTGCAGACTGACAGTTGAACTTTGGCAATATGTTTGCCGCTGGAGCAATATTTCAGTAACGCCGGGGTACCTTTATCAACCAGCGCCTGCACAGTAAGGTCACGATAATTCACTTTGCCTGCGCCACCACCACCACCCACCGCCATATTACCGGGTTGCTTTGCACCCCAGCTAAATGAATACACATCGATCCAGTTCTTGTGATTCGCATTTTGCGATTCACCATTGATGCCATCCACTTTTAAAAAAATATCTATCGCCATTGTGTTTACCATCGCCTTGTCGTGATATCAGGGTGTCATGCGTGTTTAGCTTTCTTTGTTTTGCTTAATGTCCCAGCTCACTTTGCTTTCGGCACCTTTGGTACCACTCTCGCCCTGTTCCCAATAGCTCATGGAGACTTTGGCCGCCTGGAAGGCGTAATCCACTACGATGGTGTCGCTCTGACCCACGCCGTTGAAGTCGGTTTGCGTAACCAGCACGTCTTCAAGAGTGATCTTTGAATATTCAACCTGGTTGCCACCGGCCTTACAAACTGACAGCTCGACTTTGTCGACATGTTTACCGCTGGAGCAGAACTTCAAAATCGCCGGGGTGGATTTATCAATCAACGCCTTAATATTCAGATCACGGTAAGCCACTTTGCCAGCACCACCGCCGCCGCCAACTGACATATTTCCCGGTTGTGCAGCCCCCCATGTAAAGGAGAGTACATCGGTCCATCCTTTGTGATTGCTGTCCTGGGACTCACCGGTTGTTCCGTCAACTTTCAAATAAATATCAATAGCCATTACCTGATTTCCTGATTGTTTTTTCCATGAAAGATAAATGAGATACGCATCTCACTCGGTTACGTGAAAATGGTGTCAAGCCAGTTAATATGGAGATAATTCTGTCACCGCAATGTCACTTTTCACCCGATTATCTGAATAAACCGAGGTGATATTGCGGCCTGCTAAAGCTGATATGTCACTTATTTGTGTAGAGATTGGATCTGATTATCATCGCGTAAATACGCGATGGCACCGTAATACATTAGTAAAATTTAACACGGCTTCATGTCAATAAATTAACAGTGTTAACGATTTTATTAGGATGATTCTGAAACTGAATGATGTTGCCCAATGTTGGGAAGCGTGGGGCGGGAAACGATGGTGCATTGAGTAGCGGCGCGTTTTATCGCGCGGGTCTTTGCAGGTCATGCCACAGCCTGAAAAGAGCGCGATAAATCGCGCCGCTACATATAGGGATATTCAGGGGGAAACTGAGTTAAAGCAGCTAAGGCAGATTATTTTTTTATCACCGCCACTTTCATTCCACGCTTCAATGACATGCCGTAACCCGCCAGCGCACAGGCGGCGATAAACCACGGGATCATCTTCACCACGCTGGAATCGCTGCCACTCAGGGATTGCAGATTGTTCACCACCAGAATGATGGTGAGGGTCATACAAATAATCGACAGCAGCGGTGCCCAGAACACCTGAAACCGGCTGTCATCCGTTACGACGCGACGGAAAAACAGCACCACCGCCGCTGACACGCCCAATTGCAGAATCAGGATACACAGGGTAGCGACCGCCGAACCGATGGCAAAGATGTGCACCATCGGGTCCAGCCCGGCGCTGCCCATCCCCGCCAGTAACAGCAACAGAATCACGCTATGCAGATGGCTGGCGTTATGTGGCGTACCGTTGGTGGGATGGGTTTTGCACAGCTCTTTCCAGATCAGACCATCACGGCTGATGCTAAACAGATAGCGGGAGATATTGTTGTGAAACGCCAGGGTGGCGGCGAACAGGCTGGTGATCAACAACACCGACATGGTATCCACCGCCCACTGGCCGACATACTGACGGGTGATGTTGAAGACAAAATTGCCGGGATCTTTGCTGGCGATGGCCACAATTTCATCGAAGCCATAGGCCTGCACCAGCGACCAACTGGTAAAGCAGAAAAAGGCGGTGATGAGCAGCAGGGCGCAAATGGTGGCGCGTGGCACGGTTTTCTGTGGATCGCGGCACTCTTCGGCATAGATCGCCGTTGATTCAAAACCGATAAAGGCGGCGATGGTAAAGATAAAGGCGATACCGAGGTTGCCTTGCATAAACACGGACGGCTCAAACGACTGGAAGGTGTAAGGACCGGCTTTTTTCACCAGCAGCATCACATCGGTCAGCAGCACGATCGCGACCTCGGCCAGCATCAGCACGCCCAGTAACTTACCGCCCACCTCAACCCGTTTGATGCCCAGAACCCAGGCAATCACCGCAAACAACATACTCAGCGCCCACCAGGGAATATGGGTGCTGAGATGTTCTTCAAGGAACAGCTGGGTAAAGAAGCCGAGCATGGCGACAATCGCGATTTGGATGGAGAAGTAGGCCATTAACGCCAGTACCGACGCCGATGCGCCCCAGTTTTCTCCCAGACCTTTGGAGATATAGGTATAGAAGGCACCGGCGTTATTGACGTGGCGACTCATGGCGATAAAGCCCACCGCGAACAGCATCAAAATGACGCACGACAGGATGTAAAACACCGGAATGCCACCGCCATTGCCGGAAATAATCGCCACCGGCAGGCCACCGACCACGCCAGTCAGCGGCGACGCCGCCGCCACCACAAAAAAGACCAGAGAAAACAAGCCCAACGTATTTTTGCGTAAACCGGTATCGTTGTTCATCGCCAGCGCCTCTATGGAGAGAGTGAAATTTCTCAGGCGATCTGCGTCGCCTGAAGCAGGTAACTTCGCTGCATCATTTCTCAGCGATGACGATGACAGATAGAAAAAATCGGACAGAGCAACGGTGCAGAGTTGCACCGTTTTAGTGCTCAGTGATAGCGCAAGCGATGGAACAACGCGTCGTGGGCAATCCGGCGTTGATAGTCGCAGGGCGTGGTGCTGACGAACTTTTTAAATTCACGCAGGAAGTGGGACTGGTCGCTGAACCCGAGGTTAAACGCCAGATCGCTAAAGGAAATATTACCCTGCGCATGGATGCTGGTTAGCGCCGACTGGCAGCGCAGAATGCGGCTGAAGGCTTTGGGCGACAAACCGGTATCCTGGCGGAACTGCCGCTGAATGGTGCGGCAGGTATAACCGGTCAGGGCTTCCAGTTGATCGACGCGAATATTGCCCTTTTGCTGGCGCATCGCGTGGATGATAAAGGCAGTTACCGATGAGGCTTTGCGCACCAGCCGTGGCGTGAAGTGGGCGTTAAATAACGAAATTTGCTGTGAAAAGCTGTGGCTTTGCACAATTTGTTCAAACGCCAGTCGGGCATCAGGTACCACATCAAGAAAGCTGAATTCATGGTCGGGGATCTCCTCTGCCATCAGATCAAGGAAGTCGGGGATAACGCCTGGCGCGAACCGCACGCCAAAATAATGATGGTTGTGCAGCATGTCGGCGCCGCGTGCTTCCAGCGTGGTGCCGCACACGCGCCCTTTCGGGTTGAGCGGATCGCAATCAAACACGATATCGACGCAGCCATCGGGAATCGCCAGCGTCATGCCTGCCGATTGCGCGACATCGAAGCTGTAAAAGTGTGAAATCGCCGGGTTTTCTGAGGCGATCACGGAGTAATGTTGCGCGGCATTCAGCACGAAAAACGGCTGTTCCGGGTGAAAGCTGCCGCCATGACGATAAAGGGAATTCTCAGACATCGCGCGCTCCGCTACAGGCTGAACAGGGATAGCGGGATCATGCAAGCGCTGTGCCACGCGGATGTCGCAAATATTCAATACAGCCCGAATCCAGTCACGTATTCCTAAAGGCATCCACCTGCACGCCAGACGTACTGCGCTGGCGGGAATACGAACGAAGACTGAAAAGGGGTTAGCCATGACAGATTCAACCCGGATTGATTTTATCTACCTGTCGGAGCAGGACATGATCCGCGCAGGCGTCACCGACATGCCTGCCTGTGTCGATACCATGGAGGAAATGTTTGGCCTGCTGTATCAAGGCGACTACCGCATGGCCGGGGCCAATAACGATTCGCACGGCGCGATGGTGACCTTCCCGGAAAACTCGCCCTTTCCCACGATGCCGAAGCCCACGGCTGACCGACGTTTAATGGCGATGCCCGCCTATCTCGGCGGCAGCTTCTGTACCGCCGGGGTGAAATGGTATGGCTCGAATATCGCCAACCGCGAAAAAGGACTGCCGCGCTCGATTCTGATGTTCACCCTTAACGATGCGGATACCGGCGCACCGCTGGCGCATATGTCAGCGAACCTGTTGTCGGCATATCGTACCGGCGCAGTACCTGGCGTGGGCGCGCGCCATCTGGCACGCAAGGATTCCCGCGTAATTGGCCTGCTGGGACCCGGCGTGATGGGTAAAACCGCCGTCGCCGCGTTTATCGCGGTGTGCCCGCTGATCGACACCATCAAAGTGAAGGGGCGTGGGCAGCGTAGCCTCGATAACTTCCTCACCTGGGTGCAGGAGACGTATCCGCAAATCAAACATATCGAAATCGTCGATACCCTCGAAGCGGTGGTGCGTGACTCCGACATCGTGACCTATTGCAGTTCCGGCGAGGTGGGCGACCCGGACAGCTATCCACTGGTCAAACGCGAGTGGGTAAAGCCAGGGGCGTTTCTTGCCATGCCTGCGCTGTGCAACATCGACGTCGGGATGGAGCAACCCGACGTGCGCAAAGTGCTGGATAACACCGGCCTGTATCAGGCGTGGTTCGAGGAGGTGCCGAAACCCGCCCATAAAACCATCCCGGTTATCGGCGCGCGTTTTATGGACATGATCGCCGAAGGCAAGCTGGCAGCGGAGCAACTGGAAGATATTGGCAAAATCGTTGCCGGTGATGCACCTGGCCGCCAAAACAATGAAGAGATCATCATCATGTCCGTCGGTGGTATGCCGGTGGAAGATGTTGCCTGGGGCACGGTGGTGTATCGCAACGCGATCGCAAAAGGCATCGGCGTGAAATTAAACCTGTGGGAAACCCCGGTACTCAGCTAACCAAGGAAACCAGCATGACGCAGATTATTAAAGTAAAAACCGGTTCAAAATTTGAAGAGATGGGCAGTTATTCACGCATTGTCGCGGTGGATAACTGGATTTATGTCTCCAATACCGCAGGCCGCAACCCGGTCAGCAAGGAGATTCCGGCCGATGTCACGGAGCAAACCTTGCAGGTGTTTGCCAATATCGAAGCGGCGCTGGCGGCGATTGATGCCTCGCTCAAGGATGTGGTGTTCTCGCGGGTGTTTATTCAGGAACCGGACGATGTGCCGACGGTAATGGCCATCATCGGCGAGAAGTTTCGTGGCATCAACCCGGCCACCACCGTGACTTGCCCGCCGCTGGGTTCCACGGTTTACAAGGTGGAGCTGGAGGTTACGGCATACCGTGGGGCCGGTCAGGCCGCAATACAGGAAATCACCGTGGCGCTGTAAGGCATCACAGGAGGCGCGTTATGTCACCGCAAATTACCCCCGTTACCACCTCTGCCGCTTTCCCCTCCGCCACCACGGTGGTGATTATTGGCGGCGGCATTGTCGGTTTAACCGCCGCGCTAACGCTGGCGGAGCGCAGCATCCCGGTGGTGGTGCTGGAAAAAGGCCGCATCGCGGGCGAGCAGTCATCGCGCAATCTGGGCTGGATTCGTAAAACCAGCCGTGCTGCCGATGATATTCCACTGGCGCAGGCTGCCGATCGTCTGTGGGCGGGCATGGCGGCGCGTGTTGGCAGCGATGTGGGATATCGTCAGGCGGGCATTATGTTTATCGCCCGCAACGAAGCCCAGATGGCGCTGCATGAAAGCTGGTTTAAGGCGGTAGCGCCGCTGGCGCTGGATACGCAATTGCTGAGCAAAGCGGAGATTGCACAACGGGTGCCGGGAGGGCAGGGGCATTGGGCGGGGGGGATTTTCACCGCCTCCGATGGTCGGGCAGAACCGACGCTCGCTGCCAGCGCGATTGCGAAAGCGGCTATCGCGCGCGGGGCGATCATTGTTGAGCAGTGCGCGGTGCGCACGCTGGAAACCAGCGACGGCAAGGTTAGCGGGGTGATTACCGAACGTGGCGAAATTCGCTGTGACCAGGTGCTGCTGGCGGCGGGAGCCTGGTCGCGGCGTTTCCTTGGCAACCAGGGGATTGCGCTGCCGACACTGCCATTGATCTGTTCGGTGATGCGCACTAAACCGATGGAGGGGCCAACCCATATCGCCGTGGGTGCGCCGGATTTCTCGTTCCGCAAACACCAGGATGGTGGATTTGTTATTACTCAGCGTGGCGCGTTGGATGCGCCGCTGACCCTCGACCATCTGCTGCTGGGGACGCGCTATTTACCCCAATTGCGTCATGCGCGGGACAATCTGCGTATCTCGCTTGGCCGCTATTTTGTTAAAGACCTGGCGCTGGCTCGACGCTGGCGTGGCGATCGACGTTCGCCGTTCGAACGTGTTCGTACGCTCGATCCGGCGGCTAACCCGGCGCTCAATCAGGAGGCGATGCGTAACCTGTGTGCGGCCTGGCCGGTGTTTGAGCAAGCCGAGCTGGCGCAGGCCTGGGCTGGGGTGATTGATGTGACGCCCGATTCGAACCCGGTCATCGGCCCGGTTGCCAGCTTGCCGGGTCTGACGCTGGCGACCGGTTTTTCCGGTCACGGTTTCGGTACGTCACCGGCAGCCGGGCAACTGGCGGCCGATCTGGTCTCCGGTCATACGCCGCTGATCGACCCCACGCCGTATCGGTTTGAGCGATTTTGAGGAAAAAGGCGCGATAAATCGCGCCGCTACGTAATCCACACCTATTTATCGCGCGATGTTGTTACTTCATATAACTGCGCACCACCGCAATAATCTGTTCCATATCGGCGTTGCGCTCTTGCTCGCTGGCGTGTGGGTTCATCAGGTGCTCGCGAATATGTCCTTCCAGCAACTCACTCATTAATCCGTTAATCGCCCCTCGCACCGCTGCGACCTGCTGCAACACCTTCAGACACTCTTCCCCGCCCACCAGCGCTTTTTCCAGTGATTCGGTCTGGCCTTTGATGCGGCGTACGCGCGCCAGCAATTTCTTTTGGTCTTTCAGGGTATGAGACATGGCGTGACATCCGTTGATCAATACTATAGTGGGGTATAGTATATTCGCAGTGTCAGACAATTGCATCTGCCGCACCGTGACAATGAGAGAAAATATGACTGATTTTGCCGTCCTGATCAGCCAGGGCACCTCCAGCGCCTGGCTGTTTATCCCCAGTGCAATTTTGCTGGGGGCATTACACGGCCTGGAGCCGGGACATTCAAAAACCATGATGGCGGCGTTTATCGTGGCGATTCGCGGCACGGTTAAACAGGCAGTGATGCTGGGGCTGGCGGCAACCCTGTCGCATACCTTGATTGTCTGGCTGGTCGCGTTAGGGGGGATGTATGTCAGCCGCAAGCTGACGGCCGATACTGCCGAACCTTGGTTCCAACTGATCTCCGCCATTATCATTCTGGCAACCGCGCTTTGGATGATTTGGCGTACCTGGCAAAGCGAGCAGCAGCGCAAGCAACATCAGCACGAGCAGCGGGCAGATGCGCAGGTGCTCGACACCGGGCACGGCCATATTGAACTGGCGCTGCATCAGGGCCACTGGCAACTGCGTACTCTGGATGGCGCGGCATGGCAGGCCAGCCAGGTTAGCCTCGCGACCCGGCGCGGAATGGGGTTCTCGCAAATCTTTACCTTCGCCGCACAGGACGGTGTCCTGCAATCGACACTGGCGGTGCCACAACCGCATACCTTCAATGCGCGTCTGTCACTCGGTCATGCTGGTCATTCCCATGATTACGATGTGGCATGGCAGCAGGGGGAGGTCCAGCGCGCACCTGGCGAGCATGATGGCAGTTTTCAGGATGCGCATGAGCGTGCCCATGCCAGCGATATCAAAAAGCGTTTTGCCAGCCGTGAAGTGACCAACGGGCAGATTATCCTGTTTGGTTTAACCGGCGGCCTGATCCCCTGTCCGGCGGCCATCACGGTACTGTTGTTGTGCATTCAGGTGAAAGCCTTCAGCCTTGGCGCTGCGCTGGTGCTGTGTTTCAGCATTGGCCTGGCACTGACGCTGGTAGGGGTGGGGGCCGCTGCCGCGTTAAGCGTACAAAAAGCCACCCAGCGCTGGCAGGGGTTGGATACGCTGGCACGCCGTGCGCCCTGGTTCTCCGGCACCCTGATCGCGCTGGTGGCACTTTATATGGGTTATCACGGGTTAAGTGGCATCCTGCACTAAACCGCAACGCCGCGAATCTGTTAACATCGCGGCGTTTTTTTCCATTTGGTTATTTTCCCCATGTTAAAACTGAAATTTATCCTGCCGTTGCTGATCATTATCAGCGCTTTGGTCTGGTGGTTTACGCCGCATTACAGTGACGAGGACAAGGCGTATTACATCGCCATGTTTTGTACCTTAACCCATGATGGGCGCAGTAATTCGGTGCAGGATATGCAGCAGATTATTGAAGGCAGTAATTCAGACTATGCGCTGCAAAAAATTCACTTCCAGCGCGGTCTCGGTGAGCATCTGCAAATGGTGTGGCAAGGCTTGTCGCCTGAACTGCAACAGCAAGCCCATCAGGACCGTACCCAATGCCGCCGTTTGATGTCGGAAAAATTATTACCGGGTCAGGAATTACAGGGCTAAATGGTTTGGCGCGATAAATCGTTTAGCTACGAATAATAAGTGCTCAAAAAGATCAATGTCGGGTGGCGATTAATTGGACAATAGCCATAGAAAATTACCACGACAATTGAAGAGGACGAGCTGATGAAAAAATATATTCTGTCTGCGTTGCTGCTTGGTGCGAGCGTACCGGTTATGGCCGCCAATAATATTTCTGCGCAGGAAGCGGAACACTTTAAACTTGAGTCGCTGGGAAATATTAGCGTATCCGATACTGGCGGTGCCATCAGCTCGCCGATGGATCTGCATCAACGTTTGTCAGAGATGGCTGATGAGAAAGGCGGAAAATATTATGTGGTCGAGGCTGCACGCCAACACGGAAATAATTTCGACGCGGTAGCCCAGGTCTACAAATAATGCGAAAAGCCCCGGAAGGGGCTTTTTTTTGCCTGAAAGACACGATAAAAAAAAGCGCGATTATCGCGCTTTGTCTCATTGCATTACACAGTCAATACGGCGCACCGGAAACTGACCCGACCGCATCGGTGGTGGCAGAATCTCTGGCATCACTTTGCTGTTGGCGACAGATTCCAGGCGACACAAGACGCAAGGATCTTCACATTCTGTCAGTTGCTGTTGCCGTTCGCCGCTTAATTGTTTTTTACGACATGCAAGCGGGGTACAACCCATCATTTGTTTAAATGAACGGGTAAAAGATTGCTGGCTTTCAAAATGGTATTTTACGGCCAGGCTGATAATCGTTGCTTCGCTGTTTTTCAGCTCGACAACGCTGGCGGCCAGTTTCTTTTTGCGAATAAAACGTGCCAGAGTTTCATTATGACAACGGGCGAAAAGTTTCTGCAAATACCATTTTGAATAACCAGATTTTTGCGCAATATCATCAATGCTTAAGCGTTGATCTAAGTTTTCAACAATCCATTCAGTTACGGCGAGAATGACACCTTCATTGTATTTTCTCTCTTGCATATAGCACCTCCAGGTCAGTGCGCACAGTGTAATTTAACTTATCTTTCCGTGTGCCTTGTTACGTAAAGTTTTATCAGGAAGTTGAGGTTTATTTTTCTGCTATCAGACTATTCTCGCAACTCGTGAGATTTGACCGTTATATGTTGTTTATTTGTTGAGGGAATATCCTGATTTAACCCTAATTAGTTAACGTAAATCCCATAACCTGATTTTTTGCGCCACATCGGTTGCCATACATCAGGGAAATTTACTGATGGCACGGCCCATCAATACAGCGATACGCGTAACATGCCACACTCGATCTTTTGATCTGACAGGAGATGTCCTGATGGCGTTACGTTTTCCCGTGAAGTTATTGATCTCTTCGCTGATGCTGATGAGCAGCGCATCAGCGCTTGCCGCCAACGTCTATGGAGAACAACTGGAAGGATTCCAGTACCCTTATCCGTTGCAGCACTTTAACTTCGCCTCCCAGCAGCAGACGCTCAGCATGGGGTATATGGATGTGCAGCCCGCGCAGCATGCCAATGGGCAGACGGTGGTGCTGATGCATGGCAAAAACTTCTGCGGTGCCACCTGGGAAGACACCATCAAGGCACTGAGCCAGCAGGGCTATCGCGTGGTGGCACCGGACCAGATTGGTTTCTGTAGTTCCAGCAAACCCGCGAATTATCAATACACCTTCCAGCAACTGGCGCAGAACACCCATCAGTTATTGCAGCAACTGGGTGTCGATAAGGCGGTGATTGTCGGCCACTCGACCGGCGGCATGCTGGCTACGCGCTATGCGCTGATGTATCCACAGCAGACGCAAAAACTGGTGCTGGTGAACCCGATTGGTCTGGAAGACTGGAAAGCCAAAGGCGCGCCCTGGCGTTCGGTGGATCAGTGGTATCAACGCGAGCTGAAGCTCAACGCCGCCGGTATCAAAAAGTATGAGCAGCAAACCTATTACGTCGGCCAGTGGAAGCCGGAATATGACAAATGGGTGGATATGTTGGCCGGGTTAAACAGCGGTCCGGGGCATAAAAAGGTCGCCTGGAACTCAGCGCTGATCTACGACATGATTTTTACCCAGCCGGTGTACTACGAATTTAAAGATCTGAAAGTGCCGACCACCCTGATGATCGGCACCTCCGACACCACCGCCATCGGTAGCGATATCGCACCGCCAGCGGTGAAAGCGCAGTTGGGGCATTACAATGTGCTGGGTAAACAGGTGGCAAAACTGATCCCTGGCGCGCGCCTGATTGAATTCCCAGGCATGGGGCATGCGCCGCAGATGGAAGAACCGCAGAAGTTTAATCAGACGTTGATTGATGACCTGGCGCGGTAAGGTCAACACCGTGCGATGAATCGCGCCGCTACCGATTTCACCTATTCCGTAGCGGCGCGATTTATCGCGCAAGTTGTTTGCGGTTTATCGCGTCTGTTTACGCAGTTTTTTCGCGGCATACATCCGTTCGTCGCTGCTTTCCAGCAGTTGCTCCAGTGACAACGGGTGGTGTGGATCAAACTCGACGATGCCGGACGAAAAATGTAGTTGATAGCGCCGGTTCAGATCGCGCGTCTGTTTTTGCAGCAACCGATCAAAGCGCTCCAGTACTCCCTCGGCATCTGCTTGTTGCAGGCCGTTAAACAGCACCACAAATTCATCACCGCCCAGACGCGCGAACAGATCCGCATGACGGAAACTCACCTTCATTGCATCGGCAAAATCCATCAACGCCCGATCGCCTTCACGATGGCCGAGGGTGTCATTGATCTCTTTAAAGCGGTCGAGGTCGAGAAACGTCAGGCTGGCGGGCAACTGCTTCAACTGACATTCGTTCAACGCCAGTTGCCCCAGCGTCATAAAGCCACGGCGATTGGTGATTTGTGTCAGCTCGTCGGAGGTGGCGGTCTGGAAAGCCACCAGCTCAGCTTCCGCCATCGCCGCCAGATCGCGCAGCGTGTGGCAATCCTCGGCATCAAACGCACGGGCATGGTGGTCGACAATGCACAGGGTGCCGACTTTGGCACCGGCAGGGGTACGCAGCGGGCAACCCGCATAGAAGCGTACTGGGTTCTCGCCAGTGACTAAGGGATTATCGTGGAAACGTTCGTCTTCCAGCGCATTCTCCACCACCATCACATCATCCTGTAAGATGGCATGGCCGCAAAAGGAGGTATTGCGCGGCGCGGTTTCACCGGATTGTCCCGCGATAGATTTGAACCATTGATGGTCCTCCTCCAGCAGACTTACCAGCGCAATCGGCACGCCAAACAGACGACGGGCGAGGCGGGTCAGACGGTCAAAACGCTCTTCTGCCGGGGTATGCAGAATGTTGAGCGCACGTAACTGAGCCAGACGATATGACTCGTCTGCGGGCAGTGCAGGTGCTTTCATCGCGTTACTCTTCTTATAGGATGCAGGTGCTACAGAACTGGTGTTGTGCCACAACAAAAGATGGCCGTAATAACTTATCAGCCGCCAAACAACGGCTGATAAGCGTAACGGTGATCAGAGCATTTTTTGCTCGGCGAGATCAAGGGCAAAATAGCTGAAAATCAAATCAGCACCGGCGCGCTTAATGGCACCAAGGCTTTCCAGTACCACATTGCGTTCATCAATGGCACCGGCTTGCGCGGCGAATTTGATCATCGCGTACTCACCGCTTACCTGATAGGCAGCCAGCGGCAGCGTGGTACGCTCGCGGATATCACGCAGGATATCAAGGTAGGCTCCAGCCGGTTTCACCATCAGCGAATCGGCACCTTCCGCTTCATCAATCAGCGATTCGCGAATCGCTTCACGGCGGTTCATCGGATTCATCTGATAAGTTTTGCGATCGCCTTTCAGCGCCGTACCCGCCGCTTCACGGAACGGACCGTAGAACGAAGACGCGAATTTGGTGGAGTAAGACATGATGGCGGTATCGGTAAATCCGGCGGCGTCGAGCGCCTGACGAATCGCTTTAACCTGACCATCCATTGCCGCTGACGGCGCAATAAAATCAGCACCGGCCTGCGCGGCAACCACTGCCTGCTTGCCGAGGTTAATCAGGGTGGCGTCGTTATCGACACCGTGGTCGCACAGCACGCCGCAGTGGCCGTGGCTGGTGTATTCGCAGAAACAGGTGTCAGACATGACGATCATCTCTGGCACGGTGTCTTTGCAGATGCGCGACATACGCGCCACCAGGCCGTTTTCGTTCCATGCATCGCTGCCGGTGGCATCGGTGTGGTGCGAAATACCAAAGGTCATCACCGAACGGATACCCGCTTTGGCAATACGCTCGATTTCATACGCCAGACGTTTTTCGGGAATACGCATCACGCCTGGCATGGCGGTAATGGGTTTGTAATCATCCACCCCTTCTTCAACGAAGATGGGCAGCGCCAAATCGCTGAGGCTCAGGCTGGTTTCCTGGAACATTTCACGCATCGCGGCGCTTTTACGCAGCCTTCTTGGACGCTGGATAAGAGAAAAATCAGACATGCTCATTCTTACTTACAGGTGAAAAAAGTAGCGCCAGTCTACTCCTTTTCACGGCGGTGGATGAAGGTTTGTGTGCTGCGCAGCAAATGAAAACTCCCGCCGAAGCGGGAGTGGAGGGAGAATTACTCGTTGATATCCGGGTGCTGCTGCACCAGGTTTTTACGCTTCGCTTCCAGTTTCGCGATCTCGGCATCGATATCTTCGATTTTCTGCTCGATGTTGTCGTGATGTTCCTGGAGGATTTCACGCGCTTCTTCAATGTCAGATGCCGCAGGCGTTGCGCCAATCAACGGTTTATTCGCCGTCTCTTTCATATACAGGCCGGTGACCAAACCAATCACCGCAATCACCATCAAATAATAAGCCGGCATGTAGAGATTGTTGGTGGACTCCACCAGCCAGGCGGCGGCGGTCGGCGTCAGACCGGCAATCAGCACCGAGATGTTGAAGGCACTGGCGAGTGCGCTGTAGCGGATATGGGTCGGGAACATCGCGGGCAGCGAGGAGGCCATCACACCGGTAAAGGCGTTCAGGATCACCGCCAGCAGCAGCAGACCGGCAAAAATCAGCCCAATCACGCCGCTGTTAATCAGCATAAACGCCGGAATGGAGCAGATGAACAGCGCGATGCTACCAATAATGACAAACGGGCGGCGGCCAAAACGGTCACTCAGCATCCCCATCACCGGCTGGACAAACAGCATCCCGATCATAATGGCGATGATAATCAGCACACCGTGATCTTCCGAGTAGTGCAGGTTATGCGACAGGTAGCTCGGCATATAGGTCAGCAGCATGTAATAGGTCACGTTGGTGGCAATCACCAGACCTACGCAAGCCAGCAGGCTTTTCCAGTGTTTGCTGGCGATCTCTTTAAACGAGACTTTCGGGCCGTCACGTAAACCTTCACGATCGCCCTGTTCCAGCTTGTCCACATGCTGCTGGAAGGCCGGAGTCTCTTCCAACGCATGGCGCAGATACAGCCCGATGATGCCTAACGGCAGCGCAAGGAAGAACGGCAGACGCCAGCCCCACTCCAGAAAGCGGTCTTCGCCGATAATGGTGGAGATCAGTACGACCAGACCGGCACCCAGCACGAAACCGGCAATGGAACCGAAATCCAGCCAGCTTCCCATAAAGCCACGCTTACGGTCCGGCGAGTATTCGGCGACGAAGATCGACGCGCCGGTATATTCACCGCCCACCGAGAAGCCCTGCGCCATTTTGGCGAGCAGCAGTAACACCGGCGCCCAGATGCCAATAGACGCATACGAAGGTATCAGGCCGATACAGAAGGTACTGATCGACATAATGACTATGGTTATCGAGAGAATTTTCTGACGACCGTATTTATCCCCCAGCATGCCGAAGAACAGGCCACCCAGCGGACGGATCAGAAAGGGGACGGAGAAGGTCGCCAGCGCGGCGATCATCTGAATACCGGGCGTCGCGTCCGGGAAAAACACCTTACCCAGCGCATACGCCACGAAGCCATACACACCAAAATCGAACCATTCCATCGCGTTACCCAGAGATGCCGCGGTGATGGCCTTACGTAAACGGCTATCGTCGATGATGGTGACATCATCCAGCCCGATCGGTTTTACACGTTTCCTACGAATTTTCATGAGGTTACCCTGTCCTGGAATCAGAAAGTCCTCAACGGCGCGGACCGGGTTACAGCAGTCAGTCCGCGGCGTTGAGAAAATTAAAGCATAGCCGTAAAAAGTGCGTTTCTCCGGCTTGCTACAGCAATAATTACGCTGGCAATTATTGCATCCCGCGACAGAGTATACCGTTTTTGTGTGATATTTGTCATGTTTCAGCCAAAAACCAGCGAGTTTGTGGCTGAAACTATGGCTATGAATGGGCGTAAAACGCAGGTTTACAGCAGGGACCGCAGCGGTGCGCCTTTTACCCAACCATTGATATTTTCTACGGCTTCGGTGAAGTAGGTGCGGTAGTTATTATCGGCCACGTAACCCAGGTGTGGCGTGGCGAGGACGTTCGTTAACTGGCGCAACGGATGGTCGGCTGGCAGCGGTTCCTGATCAAACACATCCAGCCCGGCACCCGCCAGTTGCCCGCTTTGCAAGGCGGCGATCATTGCCGGCTGATCGACCAGGGCAGCACGCGAAGTATTGATCAGCAGCGCGCCCGCTTTCATCTGCGCCAGCGCGTCGGCATCCAGCAGATGGCGGGTGCGATCGCTCAGTACCAGATGAAGTGAGACGACATCACTCGCCTGCAACAAGGCGGGCAGCGTGCTCATCTTTTCTGCCCCACAGGCAGCCGCGCGCTCTGCGGTCAGATTCTGGCTCCAGGCGCATACTCGCATACCAAATGCCTGTGCCACCTTCGCCATCTCGCCGCCAATTTTCCCCAGCCCAATCAATCCCAGGGTTTTGCCCTGCAACCCGATGCCCAGCGTCTGCTGCCACGGCCCATTGCTGCGTAGCGCCTGATTCTCGCTGACGAGATGACGCGCCAGCCCCAGCACGAGTCCCCAGGTCAGCTCCAGCGGCGGTGCGCTGCTGCTGCCAGTACCGCATACCGCGATATAACGTTCGCGGCAGGCATCGAGATCGATAGAGGCGTTCCGCATGCCGGACGTGACCACCAGCTTCAGTTTAGGCAGGCGGCCAATCAGCTCAGCGCTGAGCGGAGTACGTTCACGCATCACCACCAGAATATCTGCGTGCTCAATTTGGCTGACCAGCGTGTCGGGATCGTCGATGTGGGTGGTGAGGGCGGTGGTGTGGACCAGGGGTTCCAGCGTCGCCCAGTCGGCAAGCGTCAGGGCGACATTCTGGTAATCATCAAGAATGATGCAGTTCAGACTCATGGGATTCCTCAGCAAGTAGCGGCTGCTGCCCCTGCTCATTGAGCCATGCGCGCAGCCGGTCATTATCCATTGGCCAGGCGTAATAATAGCCCTGAATAAATACCACACCACGCTGTTGCAGGTACTGGAATTGTAACGAGGTTTCAACGCCTTCGCCGAGCACCTCAAGCTGCAACTTGTGCGCCAGATTGATAATCGCGTCCAGTACCGGGGTTTCGCCATCCAGCCGTTCAATCGCGTTGATAAAGCCGCGATCAATTTTCAGATAATCGAGTGGAAAAGTTTGCAGATAACTGAGCGAGCAGTGACCAGTACCGAAATCGTCGATTGCCACCTTCATCCCTTGCAACTGTAGCAATCGCAACTTACGCGCCACATCCTCACCGTCGTGAATCAAACTGCGCTCGGTCAGCTCCAGGGTTATCTGCAATTTTTTGTTCTGCACGCGTCTGGCGAACAGCTGGATATCTGCGACAAACTCCGGGTGTTGCAAATGTTCTGCCGCCAGGTTCAACCCGATATGGAACCCCGGTTCCACTTGCCAGCTCTGAATGTCTTCCGCCATCAGCTCCAGCAAATGACGCGTCAGCGGCACAATCATGCCTTCCTCTTCTGCTGCGCTGATAAAAATGTCAGGCCGGATGGTATCGCCGTTTGGCAAATGCCAGCGTAGCAACGCTTCGACACCGTTGCAGTGCTGCGCGGCCATGCTGTAGACCGGCTGATAATGGACCGAAAACTGGCGGTTGCGCATCGCGCGACGAATTTCATCCCGCCAGGAGATACGACGACGCAACCAGTTGGCGGTGAGAATCATCAGCAAAATGGAAAAAATCGCCGCCATCGGCAGGAAAATAAACAACGCCTGCCGCCACGCCTTCAACAGTTCGCTGGGAGGGACCACCACTTCGACGCTGATGGGATAGCGGCTGGATTCTGCCCGCCAGGGTTCACTTTTCAGGTAGGTTTCCGGCAACTGCTCCGCCGGCCCGCTGGTGATGGGGGCACCGTCATTAAACCGCATGGTCATGCGATAGCCACGCGACTCGCCCAATGCGCGCATAAAATCCATCAAATACTGACCATCAATCACCGCCCAAAAGCCTTCACCATCAGGCAGTTGCCGCACAAAGATCACTGCCGGGCGGTTTGGCACGCCAAATGTCCCACGGATTGAGATACTCCACCAGGCTTTGCCGGTTACGGGGGGGTGACGCAGCATCATTTCGCTCAGGGAACCGGGATTCATCCCGTATGCCGAGGAGCAGGTCACGTTATCGCCTTCCAGCTTGCCGATGGAGCGAAAATAGGCGTTCAGGTTACCTTCACGTTGCAGCTTGTCTTCAATCGCCGAACAGGGTTGATAGTGGAACTGGCGCAACTCGGTGATCATGTCCCAGGCGCTGTCGCTCATTCTTTCTGCCTGAGCCAGTAGGGAGTTAGCAGTGGTGATTTGCTGCTGATGCACGGTGTGGCGTGCTTCAATGGCCGTGCAGAGGATGCCAAGCACCAGCGGCAGCAGCCCGGCACAAACAATCAACAGCCAACCAAAATCGCGGTTTCGTCTCTGCGGTGGCACCAGGCATCCCTCGTCAGGTTTAAGCAGCGGGAAGGGCGATAAGCTGCGGCTTCAGCAGCATAGCACTTCCCGGGGCCGTGCATGTTAGCGTTTTGATTTTCAACCAAACTGACCCAGGTCAATTATCGACTCCGCTTTGCGTTTATTGACATTGTTTTGCCGTTATTGGCATTTCCCAGGGTGAAAAGCGCTGTGTCAGGATGATTTGCAGGCAAACCGACCCGGCAAAGGAGCAGAAAATGAGTACGGCAATCCTGGATATCAGCGCATTACGGCAGCGCATTAGCGAGGGAGAATGGCAGGCACGCGTCAAACTGGCGCAGGCTTATCATCTGGCGGCAAAGCTGCGTTGGACGGATCATATTTACACCCATTTCTCACTGCGCGTACCCGGCGAAAAACCGCATTTCCTGATTAATGCTTACGGGCAGACCTTCGATGAAATCCAGCCGGAGACGCTGGTGAAGATCGACATCGATGGCAACATCATTGATGATCCGACCGGACTGGGTATTAACCCGGCCGGATTTGTGATTCACAGCGCGATCCATCGCGCCCGCCCGGATGCGCATGCGGTGCTGCATACCCATACCGCCGCGGGCATTGGGGTGTCGGCACAGAAGCACGGGCTGTTGATGATTTCGCAGCACAGCACCCGCTTCCATCAGCGCCTTGGCTATCACGATTACGAAGGTATTGCGCTGGATCTGGATGAGCAGCAACGTATCGTGGCCGATCTTGGCACGCGTAACGCGTTGATTTTGCGCAATCATGGCCTGCTCACCAGCGGCGGCAGCATCGAAGAGGCATTTTATAACCTCTATTATCTCGAACGCGCCTGTCAGGCACAGCTGGCGGCACAAGCGGGCGGTGCTGAACTGATTATCCTGCCGGATGCGGTGGCGGAGAAAGCTGCGCAGGCATTTGATAACAGCATCCGCAACCAAAAATATCTGCTGCACTGGGATGCCTACATCCGTCAGCTCAACCGCAACGCCCTCTGAGAGTCTCACCGATGAAATGGCAGAAACCCGTTGTTGCTGCGCTGCTGCTGTGCGCGGCGTTTGGCAGTCAGGCTGCGCCTGATTTAAGTCACGTCACGCTGGTGCTGGGCGATCAGGCGCGAAACCTGCGCTCGCTGGTTGAAGCGGCCGGAGTGATGAAAGATGCGCCTTATCAGTACCGTTGGGCGAATTTTCAGGGGGCGGCACCGTTGTTTGAAGCGCAACGCGCCGGGGCCGTGGACACCTCCTACGCCGGTGATTTACCGGTGCTGATGGCGGCATCTGGCGGTGTTCCGCTGAAAATCATCGCCACCAACGTCGGTGACGGCGGCTCCAACGGGCTGATTGTCCCGGCGGATTCCCCAATCCACAGCGTTAAGGATTTGGTGGGTAAAGAGGTGGTGGTTTCATCTGCGCGCGGCAGCATCTCACAGCATCTGTTGTATCAGGCTTTGCAGGAAGCAGATGTGCAACGGGATGCCGTACCGGTGCGTTTTGTGCTGCCAACCGATGCCAGCGCGGCGTTTAACTCAGGGCAGATTAGCGCCTGGGCCACCTTTGATCCCTATTTAGGTATTGCGGAGCAGCATGGCGCACGCCTGCTGCGTGATGGCAAAGGGCTGACCACGGCACTCTCCTTTGTCACCGCGACACAAAGCTCGCTCGATGATCCATTGAAGCGCGCGGCGATTGCCGATTTCACTCATCGTCTGGCACAGGCGCGTGAGTGGGCGCTGGCGCACCCGCAAGAATACAACCAGGTGTATGCGCAACTGACGCGTCTGCAACCGGCTGATGCCGGGAAAATCACCGCGCGTATCTCCCACGGTATTCGCGCGGTGACACCGGATGATATCGCCCAGGTGCAGCAGGTATCTGACCTGTTCAGCGCGCTGCATATTCTGCCGAATAAGGTAGATGTGCAGGCGATTACCGATACACAGGTGTTTGCTGACGGCGGGCAGTATTGATTGAAAGCGCAATAAATTGCGCCGCTACCTGACGTAGCGGCGTGATTTATCACGCAAAAACAGGCTAGCCCGATTTTCCGCGCAGCAACGCCAGCGCGGCGAGCATCAGGCTGAGGCTGGCGAGCAGCGTCAGGGTGGCCATTGCCATGCCCTGTCCGACGGAGCCTTGCTCAAACTGTCGCCAGATAAATATCGCTACGGTTTGCGTGCCTGCCGGAGCCAGAATCAGTGAAGTCACCAGTTCGCGCGAGGCGACGGCAAACACCATCATCATGGCCGCCAGCAGGCTCGGTGCCACCAGCGGTAACACAATCAAACGCAGCGCCTGGATACGCGTCGCCCCATGCACGCGGGCGGCGGGTTCCAGCGTTGGGCCAAGCTGGCGCAGGGCGCTGCTGACATAGCGCACCGGCCACGGCAGCAGTAGGCAGCTATAGGAAAGCAGCAAAATCGCCAGCGTGTTGTAAGGTGAAACTGGCCAGAAACCGCGATTCCACAGCAGAATCAACCCCACGCCAATCACCACCCCCGGCATGGCCGCCGGTAGCAGCGCCAGACCATCCATCAGCGCCAGCAGACGGGTTTTGCCCTCGGCAACGCGCCAGGCGATGAGAAAGCCAAGAAGCCCGGTCAGCAACGCCGCCCCCAGCGCCAGCCCGATGCTGGTGGAGAAGGCTGTCAGCGCATCCCCCTGCTGGCTGAACAGCGCGGCGAAATGGCGCAGCGTCAGGTTGCTGGTATGAATGCCACCGGACAAGGTATTTAACAGGCCGCTGAGCGTCATGGCCCCCAGCGGTAACGCTACTGCCAGCAACGTGGTCCCGGTGAACAGCAGCAGCATTGGCCATTGCCAGCCACCAGGATCGGCGGCGTCCTGTGACACCGGTTTGCCGCTCACTGCCGTGACATCGCTGCTGCCGGTCAGTTTGCGCTGGCAAAACCACGCCAGCAGCGCCACCACGCTTAACATCAGCGACAACGAGGCGGCCCCTGGCAAATCGATGGGCCAGTCGGCCAGCTTCTGTTCAATGCCCACCGTCATCAAGGTTAATCCGGCGCGTGCACCGAGCGCCGCCGGGACGCCGTACTCCTCAATCGCCAGGGTAAACGCCAGCAGCACACCACCCGCCAACGCCGGTAAGGTCAGGGGCAGGGTGATTTGCCAGAAAGCACGCCATGCGGAAGCACCATGCACCCGCGCCACCCAGGCCAGACGCTGCCCACTTGTCATCAGCGCACGCGACACCGCGAAGTAAACCACCGGAAAGATATTCAGCGTCATCACCAGCATCATGCCGCTGCTGCTGAACAGCAGGCTGTCAAAATTCAGCCCGGTGAGCTGGGCAACGTAACCATTGCGTTGTAGCGCCAGCGTCCAGGCCAGCGCGACGATGTAAGGTGGCGTCAGGAAGGGGATAAGAAACAACAGATCCCACAGCGCCGCGCCGGGCAGGCGAAACAGCCCACGCAGCGCGCCAAGGGGTAGTCCGAGCAGCAGGCTGCCGAGTGCCACTCCCAGGCCAATTTTCAGCGTACCCAGCCACATCGGGACTAACTGCGGGTCCTCCAGCAGGGTCGGCAGCGCGCTGAAAGCGCCACGCCACTCTCCCTCGCTCAGATGCGGAAACAGCGCCTGGAGCACGATAAACAGCAGCGGCAGCGCCACCAGCACCAGCAACGCCAGCAGGATCAAACCGTTAAACAGGGCACGCGCCATGACTTATTGCCCGAACAGCGTGGCAAAGCGTTTCAGCACTGCCGCGCGTTCGCTGCCCCCCTCCTGATTCACCGGCAACAGTTTAATCTCGGTGATCAGCGGGCGTTGTGCCTTGATATCGGTACGCGCTGGCATCAGCCAGGCCTTCGCCACTTGCTGCTGGCCCTCATCCGACAACACATAATCGATAAAGGCTTTGGCATCCGCAGCATGTTGGCTGGTTTTCAGGATCATCATCGGACGCGGCGCGACCACCGTGCCGTTTTCCGGGAAAATCACTTTCACCGCCTCACCTTGCGCGATGTTGTTGTAGGTCACGTAATCCACCGCACCAAATACCGCCGCCTTCGCACCCTGCAACACCGGCGTCACCGCCTGGGCGTTCGGGCCGCTGATCACCATACCGTTGGCTTTGAGTTGATCAAACAACTGCCAGGCTTTTTCACCTTCGCCGTTCTGCAAACCGATTAACAGATCGAGGGACGCCCCGGACAGCGCTGGATCGGGTGTAGTGACCTGATCTTTAAATGCCGGGCCGGTGAGGTCCTGCCAGGTTTTCGGTTCCGGGGTATGGCTATTGGTGTTCCAGACGATACCGAGCGCGGAAATGCCTTGTGCCACGTAAGCATCGGTTTTAAACGCCGCCGGGACGTTGGCCGCGTTGGGGCTTTGGTAAGGCAGCAACCAACCACGTTGTTGCAGGTCTTCGGCGGTATCCCAGGAGGCGGAGATCAGCACATCGGCCTGCGGATTTGCCTGTTCGGCTTCCAGGCGCGCCATCACCTTGCCGGTGGTGGCCTGGAATATATTCACCTTGACCCCGGTTTGTTTTTCAAACCCGGCGGCGAGGCTTTTTGCCAGCGATCCCGGCCCGGCGGTGTACACCGTCAGTGCCTCGGCATCGTTCATCATCATGGCGGAAGTCAAAATCATCGCGCTGATGGCTCCTGTTTTAACAGACTTGAGAGATGGCATGGTTTTCCCCTGAGAGGTCAGTGACTGAAACCATCTGGCCCTGCGCCAGATGGATAATGCGGTCGGCGAGGGTATTGGCCTCCTCGCGGTCATGGGTGACGTATACGGCGGTGATCCCGGCGGCGCGCAGCAACTGCGCCATATGTTGTGCGAGGGTTTCACGCAGTTCGCGGTCGAGATTGGATAAGGGTTCGTCGAACAGCAGAATCGCCGGTTGTGCGACCAGCGCACGCGCTAACGCGACGCGTTGCTGCTGACCGCCCGACAACATCGCGAGTTTACGATCGCCAAATCCGCTCAGTTCCACCTGCGTCAGCGCGGCTTGTGCCTGCTCCAGCGCCGTTGCTTTTTTTACCCCGCGCATACGCAACGGAAAGGCCACGTTCTGCGCCACGCTCATATGCGGCCACAGCGCGTAATCCTGAAACACCATGCCGAGGTTGCGCGCTTCCGGCGCTGCGCAGTGGGTGGCGGAGGCGACGCACTGGTCGCCCAGCCAGATTTCGCCGGACGTGGGTTGCAGCAAACCCGCCAGCAGTTTCAGCAGCGTACTTTTGCCACAGCCAGAAGGGCCGAGCAGCGCCAGCGTTTGTCCGGCCGGAATGGTCAGGGAGAGATCGTGCAGAATGGTCAGGTTACCCGCTGACCAGCTCAGGTTTTTCAGTTCGATGGGTTGCGCGACACGCGTCATTGACCACCTCCCGCTAACAACAGGAAGCGACAGCACGCCACGCGCACCCGATGGTCTATCAGGAGCGGCATCAGATTGTTATCCTCTTTGGGATTTCACTGGCGGCGAGTGTACGGTGGAGATATGACGGAATGATGACCAAATATCATCAGAGGCTATGATGCGCCGCGGCATAAAAGGCGTATAGTAAAGGTTCTGTTATAAAAACTTCGTCAAACACGAGCGCAATTACTCATGCCTGACCAGCCTGCTGCGGAACCTGCTTTAACGCCTTTCCGTCTGAATTTACTGATTCTCTCCATCGTGATGTTCAACTTTGCCAGCTATCTCACCATTGGTTTGCCATTGGCGGTGCTGCCCGGCTTTGTCCATGACGGCCTCGGCTATAGTGCCTTCTGGGCCGGACTGGTGATTAGCCTGCAATATCTCGCCACGCTGCTGAGCCGCCCCCATGCCGGACGCTATGCCGACCAGTGGGGACCGAAAAAAGTGGTGGTGATCGGCCTGTTCGGCTGTTTTATCAGCGGGTTATGCATTCTGCTTTCGGCCTTGACCGAAAGCTGGACGGTGCTCAGTCTTGGGTTGCTGTGCCTGGGCAGGGTGATTCTTGGTATCGGCCAGAGTTTCTCCGGCACCGGCACCTCGCTGTGGGGCGTGGCACGGGTTGGCTCATTGCATATTGGTCGGGTGATCTCATGGAACGGCATTGTCACCTATGGGGCGATGGCGATTGGGGCACCGCTTGGCGTGGTGATTTTCCACAGCGGCGGGCTGTTGCTGCTCTCCGGGGTGATCATCGCCATCTGTGTGCTGGCGATTGCGCTGGCGTTACCGCGTGCGCCGGTGAAAGGCAGCAAAGCCAAACCGCTGCCATTCCGTGATGTCCTGGGCAAGATTTACGGTTTTGGCCTGATCCTGGCGATGGGATCGGCGGGCTTCGGGGTGATCGCTACCTTTATTACCTTGTTCTATAAAGATAAAGGCTGGGATGGCGCGGCATTTGCCCTGACGCTATTCAGCGCTGCCTTTGTCGGCACCCGTTTGTTGTTCCCGAATGCCATCAACCGCCTCGGCGGCCTACGGGTTGCCAGCATCTGCTTTGCGGTGGAGGCGGTGGGCCTGTTCCTGGTTGCGGCGTCGTTTGATCCCTGGATGGCAAAGGTTGGCGCGTTCTTTACCGGCGCAGGCTTCTCGTTAGTCTTCCCGGCGATTGGCGTGGTGGCGGTCAAAGTGGTGCCGCAGCAGAATCAGGGCAGCGCGCTCGCCACCTATACCGCGTTTATGGATTTGTCGTTGGGGATCACCGGCCCGATTGCCGGTTTTATTATGAGCTTCGCGGGAGTGCCGCTGGTCTACTTCCTCACTGCGCTACTGGTGTGTCTGGCGCTGGTATGTACGCTGCGCATGAGCCGACGTCAGCCCGCCAGCCCGCCCATTGAAATCAAAGAGAATTAAAAAGAGGCCTCCGACCGAGGCCAATCACTACAAAGTTGTGTCAGAGACACAGATAAGGGTTCGTTTCGGTCAGGCTTGTAGCAATTCGATACTGGCGCGGATTTCACGTTCGATGTCTTGCGCGCTCCACTTCTCAAGCTCGGAAGAGAAGGGTTCAAAGGCATAGATGCCTTTGTAGCCCAGTCTCTCCAGACGCTTCACCTGCGCCACGCTGTTCAGGACATCTTTATCACTCAGCATGATGCGCTCTTCATCGGTGAGCTGCGCCGTCGGGCGACGATCTTCCACACCCGACAGGTGCACCAGACCGATCTGATTCACATCAATCTCCTGCGGGAACTCCAGCTCAGCGTTTTCGTACAGATGATGGTGGAAGGTATCCAGCAGCAGTTTGAAAGGTACCTGCGCATCGCGGATCAGTTGCTGGGTTTTCACCGCCGAACGCAGCGAGCTGACCGGGAAGCCAAGCGGTTCCACCAGTCCCTGAATACCGTAATGTTCAAAGCGCGGCGCTAGCGTTTGCAGCGCTGCCAACGTCTGTTCCGGGGAGATGGCGATCCCTTCGTTCAGTGGGCACATCACCAACGCTTTGGCCCCGATCTGCTGCGCTTCCTGCAACAGGGCTTCGGTTTTCGCCAGCAGCGCGTCATCAACGCGGTTGAACGGATAGAGCGCGTTGATGGTTTCGATTTCAATGTGGTATTTGTCGGCCAGCGCGCGCAGCGCGGCGGCGCTGAGGCCATCGGTGACGCTGCCACTCGGCATATCGTTACGCAGTTCGACTTTGTTCAGTCCCAGACGCTGCACCAGCTGGAAGAACGCTTCCAGCGACAGCGTTGGAGCAATTTTACGGTTAATACAGAAACGGGTGGGATCGATGGCCATGCTGCGGCTCCTGTAATGATGTGCGGGTAAGATGGAGCCAAAGAAAACATTTATTTCATTATTAGTGAATTATGAAATATCAGATATTGGATCTGCCTCGCAAAAATTTCATATTTCGTTTTGTATACCCGATCTGTGCGGCGGCCATCGTGGATGGGACGCGAGGAAAAATGCGATCCAGCCCGCTAAAAGGAAATTTTCCAAAAATAAGTATTTGAAAAATTTATTTCATTGTAATAGCTTCATATCACGCTTTTAGTCTTAGCTGGTTTACACATTAAAGAGGCAACGACATGAACATCGTAGGAAACTTTATCGGCGGCCAGATTACCCACAGCGCCAGCAACGAAACTATCCCTGTTTACGATCCGGCGACCGGCAAAGTGATACGCGAGCTGACGCAGAGCACCTCGGACGAAGTCGCTCAGGCGATTGAAGTCGCGCATGCGGCCTTCCCGGAATGGTCGAAGACCTCTCCGCTGCGTCGTGCCCGCGTGATGTTCAACTTCAAAGCTCTGATGGAACAACACCGTGAGGAGTTGGCGGCGTTGATTGTCTCTGAACACGGTAAAGTCTGGTCTGATGCGCTGGGCGAGCTGACGCGCGGTATTGAAGTGATTGAGTTTGCCTGCGGAATCCCGCATCTGATCAAAGGCGAAAATTCACCCAACGTGGGCGGCGGCGTTGATAGCTACTCGCTGATGCAGCCGGTGGGCGTGGTGGCGGGTATTACGCCGTTCAACTTCCCGGCGATGGTGCCGTTGTGGATGTTCCCGATTGCGCTGGCCTGCGGTAACACCTTTGTGCTTAAGCCACCGGCGCTCGACCCGTCAGCCTCTGTGCGCATGGCGGAGCTGCTGAAAGAAGCGGGTCTGCCAGATGGCGTGTTCAACGTGGTGCACTCCTCCAACGAAGATGCTGAGCAGCTGTATAAAGATCCGCGCATTGCGGCGGTGAGCTTCGTCGGTTCATCCGGCGTGGCCGAGCATATCTACAAAACCGCCAGCGCCCACGGCAAACGTGTTCAGGCGTTTGGCGCAGCGAAAAACCACGCCATCGTGATGCCGGATGCGGATCTTGATGCCACCGTGAACGCCATTATGGGCGGCGCATTTGGTTCGGCCGGTGAGCGTTGCATGGCACTGCCGGTGGTGGTGGCCGTGGGTGAAGGCACCGCCGATAAACTGATTGCACGCCTGACGCCGCTGATCAAAGCGCTGCGCGTCGGTCCGGGTATCCAGAAGGGTGCGGAAGAGAATGAAATGGGGCCGGTGGTGTCTGCCGCGCACCAGAAAAAAGTGCTGGGTTATATCGACAAAGGTGAGCAGGAAGGCGCGAAACTGGTGGTGGATGGTCGTAACTATCAGGTGCCGGGCCATGCGGAAGGTTATTACGTGGGCGGTACGCTGTTCGACAATGTGACCTCAGAGATGACCATCTGGCGCGAAGAGATCTTCGGACCGGTGCTGAGCATCATGCGTTCCCCGGATTTCCACAGCGCGCTGCAACTGGTCAATAGCCATGAATTCGGCAACGGTAGCGCCATCTTCACCAGCAACGGCCACACCGCGCGTGAGTTTGTGCAGGATGTGGAAGCGGGCATGGTCGGCGTCAACGTTCCGGTGCCGGTACCGATGGCGTTCCATAGCTTCGGCGGCTGGAAACGTTCGGTGTTTGGCGCGCTGAACGTGCACGGTCCGGACGGCGTTCGTTTCTATACCCGTATGAAAACCGCCACTGTGCGCTGGCCGAGCGGTCAGCAGACGGTGTCTGAATTCAGCATGCCGACCCTGGGTTAATCTGCCAACAGAGGAGGAGGGTGATGTCACTACTTGCGAAAGCGCAGCAGCCAGACAGCAATGGCCGTATCCAGCATGTTACGCCGGAAAGCGCGGGCTGGGGATATGTCGGTTTTGATGCTTATCTGCTGAAGAAGGGACAGACGCTGAAACTCAGCAGCGGCGATAAAGAGCTGTGTCTGGTGCTGGTGGCAGGTTTTGCTTCGGTGAAAACCCGTCATGCGGAGTTCCCCAATCTCGGTAAGCGTCTGTCACCGTTCGAGCGTATTCCGCCGTATTCGGTGTATGTGCCGCATAACGATGAGGTGGAAGTCTACGCCGATAGCGATCTGGAGCTGGCGGTGTGCAACGCTCCCAGCCAGGGCAACTTACCGGCGCGCCTGATTGCGCCGGAAGATGTCGGGGTCGAACATCGTGGCAAGGGACGCAACCAGCGTCTGGTGCATAACATTCTGCCGGACACTCAGCCAGCTGATAGCCTGCTGGTGGTGGAAGTCTACACCGACGAAGGCGCGACCAGTTCTTACCCAAGCCACAAGCACGACCAGAAGGACAGCCCGGACGAAACCTACCTGGAAGAGACGTATTACCACCGTTTCGATCCGGAGCCGGGTTTTGCCATGCAGCGCGTGTATACCGACGATCGTTCACTCGACGAATGTATGGCACCGTATAACCGGGATGTGGTGACGGTGCCGCGCGGCTACCATCCGGTGGCAACGCTGGCGGGGTACGATAATTATTACCTGAACGTGATGGCGGGTCCGGTACGTCTGTGGAAATTTACCTGGGAGAAAGATCACGCCTGGGTGAATAGCGACAAGTATCCGCGCGTTTAAATCGCGCAAACCGCGCGATGAATCGCGCCGCTACGATATTTGCATGTATTTGTAGCGGCGCGATTTATCGCGCTTTTTTTGATGTGCGGATTTAACGTTTAATCCGTCGATCCCAACGGCGATTAAACACCGCTTCACCGTTATGCTGCACCTTCATCTCGCCGCTGATGATGAAATGCGTCAAATCGCTGCGCATTTCCAGCTCAATATCGGTTTCCGTCCACCAACCTTCCCGGCCAATCTTCATGCTCTGCGTCAGCAGATAATGGGCTGACAGCGGATCATCGTTATGACAGGTCAACTGACGGCGCAGGCTGTGATCAACGGTGGTATCGATATCATCAAAACGATAGACGCCCTCACCGAACACCCCGCCGATACCGTGGGTGACACTTTCCCAGCTATCGTTGACCACGTCATAACGCAACTCACGTTCGACACGTCCCGGCGACAGTAACGTCAGTGGCGTATTGGCTGCGGTGGTCGGTTGCGGGTTGGGGCCGTCAATCGCTGTCACCTGACGACATACCGGCAGTTCGAGTGCGGCGCTCGCCAGATTCACCCTCAAGGTGGCGACTTCCGCCATCGGCCAGATCATTGGCCAGAAGGTGGTCGCCAGCGAAATGCGCAGACGATGTCCGGCGGCAAAGCGCCAGGCGATACCGTCCAGTTGCACCTGCACATCCACCACTTCACCCGGCGTCAGTGGCACGTTTTTATCCTGCCCCTGCAAATGGCTCAGGTTAACCCAGCCGTGTGTCACGCGGGTTGATGCGCCATCCGGTGCGATATCGGAGAGACGGACATACAGCATCGCCGCCGGTTTGTCGCTGCTCAGTTTGACGCTGAACTGCGGGAAACCGTAAATGCTCAGGCTTTCGCTTAACGGCGCGCTGTCAAAACTCTCTGCCAATCCGTCGTCCATACGTTGGTCGCTCGGGCTTTCGCCCAACACGCCCGCCCCCATCCACTCACCGGCAAACAGGCCGTGGTTCTGCTGGGTACAGATGGCTTGCCAGCTCTCCTGCGCCAGCGGCGTGGTGGTCAGGCTGCCTGGTTGCACATGCCAGCGTTGCGGCTGGGTCACCGCGTCGGTATCGCCGTCGATAGCAATCCACTCGCCAAACGCCTGGGGACGCTGTGATCCCGGACGCTGGCTGTCGTTCAGCCAGGCCTGCACACGCGGGCCAGCCAGTGCGTCATTATCCACCTGCTTCAGCCAGCGATCCCACCAGGTCACCGCTTCCTGGAGGAAACCAATTGCCGGTTCCGGCGTGCCATCCTGCGGATAGATATGCGCCCACGGGCCGATAATCGCCTTGCGCGGCACGTCGAGGTTGTCCATCAGACGGAACACCGCGTTGCTGTAGGAATCCGCCCAGCCGCCAACCGCCATCACCGGACACTGAATTGCCGACCAGTCTTCACCGACCGAACCGTGTTTCCAGTAAGCATCTTTCAGCGGATGATCCATCCACAGCGCCGGGAAGAATGGCATGTTTTCCAGCCGATTCAGCCAGTCCTGATACCAACTTTCCCCTACCAGGGCCGGGTCCTGCGGGCGACTCTGGTAAGCCAGCATGATGCCGCCCCACCACAGGTTGTCATTCAGCAGGCAGCCGCCTTTGTAGTGGATATCATCGTTGTAACGATCGTCGGTAGAACATACGGTAATGATGGCTTTCAGCGCAGGTGGGCGGCGCGCCGCCAGTTGCAGGCAGTTAAAACCACCCCAGGATTTGCCCATCATGCCAACCGCACCGCTGCACCAGGATTGCTGGCTAATCCAGTCAATCACCTCCAGCGCGTCTTCCTGCTCCTGCAACAGATATTCATCTTCCAGTAAGCCGTCTGATTCGCCGCTACCGCGCATATCGACGCGCAGCACCGCATAACCCTGACCGGCGAAATAACCGTGCATCGGCTCATCACGGGTACGTGTCCCGTCGCGCTTGCGGTAGGGGATGTATTCGAGAATGGCGGGCACCGGCTGCTGGCTGGCGGAGAGCGGCAGCCACATGCGCGCGGCCAGGCGCGTGCCGTCTTTCAGGGTAATCCAGAGATGTTCCGTCACGCTGACGCTGTGGGGGAATTGCGTTACGAAGGTTTTCATGAGGCTCCTGCCATTGCGTTGTTCTGACGCTGACCCAGCACCTCATCCAGCCAGGTGGTGCGCATTTCCGGCACTGAGGTCAGTAGTTTTTCGGTGTAGCTGTGCATCGGGGCGCTGAACACTTGCTCGGTCGGCCCCTGCGCCACCACGTTGCCCTGGTACATTACCGCCACCTGCTGCGCGATGCGCTTCACGGTGCTGAGATCGTGGGTGATAAACAGGTACGACAGCCCCAGTTGCTCCTGCAAACGACGCAGCAGATTCAGCACCTCTTCCGCCACCAGCGGATCAAGTGCCGAGGTGGCTTCATCGCAGATGATCAAGTCCGGCTCGGCGGCCAGTGCGCGGGCGATACAAACACGCTGCTTTTGACCACCCGACAGCGCGGCGGGGTAGCGATCGATCAGGGTGAGCGGCAGCTCGGTCAGGCGCAGCAATTCTTCCACGCGTGCCCGTACCTGGCGTTTATCCAGTCCGAAATAGAAGGCAATCGGGCGGCCAATCGCTTCAAGGATGGTCTGGCGTGGGTTGAGCGCCACATCCGGCAATTGATAAATCATCTGGATGCGGCGCAGCGTCTCTTTGTCGCGCTGCTGGTAGCGATTCGCCAGCACCTGACCGGCAAAGCTGACGTTGCCCGCGGTATCGCCCAGCAATCCACACAGCGCGCGTGCCAGGGTGCTTTTGCCACTGCCGGATTCGCCGATAATCGCCAGGGTTTCCCCTTTGGCAATGCTCATCGAAACGCCGTGAACCACGGTGTTGCCGTTGTAACCGGTGGAGAGATTTTGCAGGCTCAGCAGTTGACCCTGCGCGGTGTTCTCGGCGTGCACCGACGTCAGCGCATGGGCGCGCTCCGATACCAACCGTTGGGTATAAGTTTCCAGCGGATTTTGCAGAATGTCAGCGGTGCTGCCGCATTCCACTTCGCTGCCCTGACGCAGCACCATGATGCGGTCAGCGATTTGCGCCACCACCGCCAGATCGTGGGTGATATACAGCGCGGCGGTGTTGAACTCGCGTACCAGCTTGCGCAGCATCACCAGCACTTCAATCTGGGTGGTGACATCCAGCGCGGTGGTGGGTTCATCCATCACCAGCAGGTCAGGTTTGCAGGACATCGCCATCGCTGCCATCGCGCGCTGCAACTGGCCGCCCGACAACTGATGCGGATAGCGCTGGCCGATGGTTTCCGGCTGCGGCAGATCCAGCGCCCGGAACAGCGTCACTGCCCAGGCCTGCGCTTCTTCGGCGTTCATCAGGCCGTGACGGATCGGGCCTTCGCACACCTGTTTACCGATGGTCAGCGCCGGGTTAAACGCGGCGGCGGCGCTTTGCGCCACATAGGCCACGCGTCTGCCGCGAATTTCACGCTTCTCTTTGCTGGAGAGTGGCACGATATCCTGTCCGGCGATACGCACCTCGCCACCGGCAATACGGCAGCCGGAACGGGCATAGCCCAGTGCGGCGAGGCCGATGGTGGATTTACCGGCACCGGATTCGCCAATCAGTCCCAGCACCTCGCCGGGTTTCAGGCTGAGTGAAATGTTCTGTACCAGTGGAATGCCCTGGTCGGTTTCAATGCGCAGATTGCGCATTTCCAGAATCGGTTGAATCATCCTTCTTCCCCCAGCGAGAGGTTGTTGCGCACCAGCAGCCAGTCAACCACCAGGTTGACGCCAATGGTCAACAGGGCGATAGCGGCAGCCGGGTAAAGCGGGGCCAGTTGGCCGAAGTTAATTGCCTGGGCGTTGTCACGCACCATGCTGCCCCAGTCGGCCCACGGCGGCTGGATACCCAGACCGAGAAAGCTCAAACCGGCGATAAACAGAAAGGTGAAGCAGAAACGCATGCCAAATTCCGCCAGCAGTGGCGGGATGGCATTCGGCAAAATCTCCTTACGCACGATCCAGCCGAGGCCCTCACCGCGCAGACGCGCCGCTTCGACATATTCCTGGCAGACAATGCCCTGCGCCACCAGACGCGCCAGACGATAAACGCGGGTGGCATCCAGCAAGGCGATGGTGCCGACCAGCACCGGAATCGAGGTGCCGAGTACCGACAACACGATCAGCGCCAGAATCAGTACCGGGATCGACATCAGGGTATCGACGATGCGCGTCAGCACCACATCGACCCAGCGGCCATAAATGGCGGCGGTGAAGCCGGTGAGAATACCGATGACAAACGAGATGGCGGTGATGGCCAGCGCGATGGCGATGGTGGTACGTGCGCCAAACAAAATACGCGACAACATATCGCGGCCAAGGCTGTCAGTGCCGAGCGGCAGCGCGCCGGAGGGCAGCATCCAGATATCGCCCACCTGTGCGGTTTCGCTGTGCGGTGCCAGCCACGGCGCAAACAATGCGGCAATCAGGTTAATGGCGATGATCGCCAGGCCGAGCATGGCGGAAAACGGCACCGCGCGGCTTTTCAGTTTTTTCATTGCTTACCTCGCGTGGCGTAGTCGTGGGTTACACCAAATCGCCAGCAAATCGGCGGCGGTGTTGAGCAGAATGTAGGTGCCGCCAAACAGCAGCCCGCAAGCCTGCACCACCGGCAGGTCGCGCTTGGTCACCGCATCCACCATCAGTTGCCCAATGCCCGGATATACAAACACCACTTCGACCAGAATCACTCCCACCACCAGATAGGCGAGGTTGAAGGCGATGACGTTGATGATCGGTGCCAGCGCATTCGGCAGCGCATGGCCCAGCACAATGCGCCAGCGCGACAGGCCTTTCAGCAGCGCGGTTTCGATATAGCTGCTCGACATCACCGCGCCCACGGAGGCGCGGGTCATCCGCAACATATGCGCCAGCACCACCAGCACCAGCGTCAACATTGGCAGAGTGCAGGCGTACAGGCGTGAAAGGAAACCGGCATCCGGGTCGACCAGCGCCAGGCTGGGAAACCACGCCAGGCGGATGGCGAAGAAAATCACCAGCACATAACCGACAAAGAATTCCGGCACGGAAATACTCAGCAAGGTCAGCGAGTTAGCCAGACGATCAAACCAGGAACCACGCCACACCGCCGAGGCGATACCCAGCAGCACCGCCAGCGGAATGGCGATGATGGCGGCATAACCGGCGAGGAACAGCGTATTCGCCAGACGCGGTAATAGCTCCGCGCTAATCGGCTGGTTGTTCGCCAGCGAGTTACCGAGATCGCCGTGCAAAACGCCACCCAGCCAGTGCAGGTAGCGCCAGATGGCGGGCTGATCCAGTCCGAGCTGCGTGCGCAGCGCGGCGATGGTTTCCGGCGTACCGTTTTGTCCGAGAATTGCGCTGGCGACATCGCCAGGCAGCAATTCCGTACCGACAAAAATCAGTAACGACACCAGCCAGAGCGTGAGTAAGCCCAGCAGCAGGCGATGTAAAATCTGCTTTTTCATTACGACTCCAACCAGACGCGTTCAGCCAGGCGACCACCCATAAAGTTGAACATCGGATGTGGTTTTACGCCGCCCAGTTTTTTGCTGGTGGCATCAAGGTAGTCACCGAACAGCGGGATCATCGCACCACCATCATCGCTGGCGATTTGCTGCAATTCGCCATAGATCTCGGCACGTTTCTGCTCATCCAGCAGCGAACGTGCCTGAATCAGCAGGCTGTCGAATTTCTCGTTCTTCCAGTGGGTATCGTTCCACTTGGCGGTGGATTGCCATGCGGTGGAGAACATCTGGTCAGCGGTTGGACGACCACCCCAGTAACCCATGCTGAACGGGGCTTTCATCCACACGTCGTCCCAGTAGCTGTCGGCAGGCTGACGTTTGATGCTGACCTGAATCCCCGCCGGTGCGGCCTGACCCTGGAACAGCGCAGCAGCATCGAGCGCACCGGCAAAGGCGGCATCGGAAGAGGAGAGTTCGACCGGCAGGCTGGTCAGTCCGGCTTTCTTCAAATAGAACTTCGCTTTGTCGGCATCATAAGCACGCTGGGGCAGCGCTTTGTTGAAGAAGCGGTCAGTTTTCGGGATCGGATGGTCATTACCCAGTGAGCCGTAGCCACGCAGTACGGTCGCCAACAGTTTTTCACGGTCGATACCGTATTTAATCGCCATACGTACGTCGTTGTTATTAAACGGCGCAACGCGGCAATCCATCAGGAAGGTAAAGTGCTGGCCGCCAGACGAACGGATGATGTTCAGCGCCGGGCTGCGTTTCAGGAAATCAACGGTTTTGAAATCCACGCGGTTAATGGCATGGACCTGACCGGAGATCAGTGCGTTGGTACGTGCGGTGGCATCGTTGATCACCAGCACTTCGACCGCATCAACAAAGGCGCGATTCGGTTTCCAGTAATTCGGGTTACGTTTGAAGTAAGAACGCACGCCAGGCTGGTACTGATCAAAGACAAAGCCGCCGGTGCCGATCGGGTGTTTCCAGTCGGTGAAGCCGTCCGGCACCACCACCAGATGGTAATCCGCCAGCAGATAAGGTAAGTCGGCGTTGCCGCTGTCCAGCGTCAGGGTGATTTCGTTATCACCGCTTTTCTTCAGCTCGGTGATGCTCGCCAGTTGGGTTTTGATGGCGCTGCGCGACTGGTCGCCGCGATGCAGGTTAATGGAGTAGAGAATATCTTCTACCGTCAGGGTCTTACCGTTATGGAAGGTCACGCCCTGGCGTACTTTAAAGGTCCACTCCTGCGCGCCAGGTTTTGCCGACCAGCTTTCCAGCAGCTCTGGCGTCGCCTGGTTGTTCTCATCAATCTCGATCAGGCCGTTCATCAGCATGTAAGCCTGGTTGAGCGGCACCCAGTCACTGAACAGCGTTGGGTCCAGTGAATCGCTGGTATTGCCGCCGGACATACCGAGTTTCAGCACGCCGCCTTTTTTCGGGGTGGCCTCAGCCGCAAAACCGGCGAAAGGAGAAAGTGATAATGCCGTACCCGCACCAATCAGCGCGGCAGTATTGATAAATGAACGGCGGCTTAAATTCGCGCCCTGAAGATATTTGTTAAATTTGTCCTGCTCGTCTTTCATTTATTTTTCTCCGTTGTTATTCGCCCTGTTTTACTAATCACCCTGAGCCTTAGCGCAGTTATTTCTGATTTATATCAAAACCAATAAAACCTGATGTATGAGATTTTCGTATCAGACTATGCGAAAAACGCGCAGCAGAACACCCACAAAAAAGATAATTTCCTGATCATCAGGCAACACCAGGGAAAATGCATGTGGAACTGCATACGATAGTTGGGCTAATTGGCGTTTTTTGTTACTTACTGGCTTACGCACTGGTTCAGTTGCGTAAATTAGTCATTGATTCAGATATTTATGCTTGTCTGAATATCGCGGGAGGGGTTTGTGGCCTCTATTCATTGAGTCATGATTTTAATTTGGCGATGGTGATTTCCCAGTCGATGTGGTTAATTTTTACGCTGGTTGGTATGCATTCTTCACATCGTCGACGCGGCGCGCTAAAAAATAAACTTCCGCCGATGGATACCCAGCAATAAAGAAAGGGAAATAGCGGCATAGGCTTTTATTTTATATATAAGAAAAACCTATGGCGTGATATTAATTTACTTATGTTTTGTATAAACGGTGATGTGGCAAATAATCTGCTGCATCACCGTTTTTTTATAATGGCAACATTTCAGTCTGATGTTGGTGCTGGAGCCAGCTCATAACATGGCGCACAATCGGCTTGAGATAGCGGTCCTGCGGGATCAGCAGAAAACATTTGCCGTTGGCAGCCAGCTTGCCGCTATGGGCCGGCACCAGCTCACCCCGGTTGAGATGATCCTGCACTAAGCCTTCCCAGCCGAGTAATATCCCGTCACCCCGCACCGCCGCCTGCACCAGAAACGGATAGTTATTCGCCCGCCAGGTCTGGCGTGGTACAAAACTCAACACATTTTGCGAGGCGAACCAGTCACTCCAGCCGGTCCATTCACGTTGCGGGTCGTCCTGAATCAGCAACATATGGTGGAGTAATGATTCGGCGGAGGCATTATCCTCCAGCCTGGTCAGAAACTCAGGGGCGCACATCGGATAACAGATTTCGTCAAACAGCGGGGTGGCCTGAAAGCCTGGCGGGGCTTCGCGTAGATAGAAAATTGCCAGGTCAAACTCCGACGAGCGCATATCGGCGAAGCTGTCGGAGATTTTCATACGGATTTGCAAATCGGGTAATTCGCGGTGCAGCGCGGAGAGTCGTGGGGCTAACCATAGCGATCCCATCGCGCTGGTGCAGGCAATCGTCACCTGCGGCAGACCGTTCCAGCCCATCACTTCAGCGGTGGCATGGGACAGGGCGGAGAGCTGCTGACGTACCTGGGTGGCATAAGCCTCGCCGCGTGGCGTCAGTAACACCCGGCGTTGCGTGCGGGTGAAGAGTTTGCAACCGAGCATCTCTTCCAGCTGCAAAATCTGGCGGCTGGTGGCGCTTTGCGTCAGGTTAAGTTCTTCAGCCGCGCGCGAAATATTGCCGTAGCGCGCCACACACTCGAAGGCAATGAGCGTGTTGAGGGGCGGTAAAGGTTCGATCTGCATCAATCCTGCCTCGGTACGGGGGAGAATGCGCCGCCGCAGCGGTCGCGATCCTCACACACTAACCATCGCGGGGGAGGCTGGCAAGCGTCTCGCTGCCAGCCGCAGGGTCAGGCTTTTTCGACGTTATTCAGGGCCAGGGAAACCGCGAGGGTTTGTGCCAGGCACAGAGACGCCACCTGTGAGCGGAAGCCATCAACCTGCGCTTCGCGTACCACAAAGCAGACATCGCTGAAGGCCGCCAGCGGGCTGACCTGGCTGTCGGTGATGGCGATTTGGTGTGCGCCACGTTTGGCACCCAGTTCCACCAGTTCCACCGCTTCACGCGCGTACGGTGAATAGCTGATGGCAATCACCACGTCTTTCGGGTTCACCATGCTTAGCTGTTCGGTGAACATGCCGCCGAGGCCATCGATCAGGAACGCGCGACGCTCCAGATGGCGCAGCGCGTACACCAGATACGACGCCACGCTGAACGAGCGGCGCAGACCAATGATGTAAATATTTTCCGCTTCATTCAGCATCTTCACCGCTTTGTTGAGCTGGTCAGGGTTAACCTGCATCGCCAGCTGTTGCAGCGCCTGGCTGTTGACCATAGTGAAGACGTTGAGGATTTCGACCGGGCTTTCCGGCGAAGAGGCGCTGTCGTCGGTGGCGGTCTGACGGAACAGGCGGGCGCGTTCGGTGTAGTTCACCGTCTCTTCCATCAGGTGCTGACGGAAAACCTGCTTCATCTCGTTAAAACCACTGAAACCAAAGGCGTTGGCAAAGCGGATCAGCGTAGAAGGGGGGACATCCGCTTGCTGCGCGATTGAGGCCACGGTGTCGAAAGCGATGCTATTGCTGTTATCAAGAATATAACGCGCCACCTGTTTCAGGCGTTTACTCAGCGTCTCATAACGACGACGAATGTCGTCCTGTAACAAAGTCAGTTGGGTGGGGTTATTGGTCATTACTTCGGCCTGCTAATAAACATTGTGGCTGGATAATGAGCGCTATAGTACCAGATGGATGGAAAATTTCATTTGTTTGGCAGCATCGTGACGGTTATTTCATCGGTTTATGAAACGCCTCACAAAATGCAGGGGGTAATCGTAGCGGCGCGATAAATCGCGCCGCTACGTTCGTGCACTGTGCGGGTACTGTTTAACCGCGTGCCGCGCGCCAGTACTCAATCAGGCGCAGATAATTGCCTTTCACTGTTTCAATCAGCGCCTGGTCATCCAGCTCGCCCTGCAACCACTGGCGTGATGGCTGGCCGAAAATGGTGCGACCTACTGCAAAACCTTTCACCCACGGTGCCTGGGCCGCCGCCGCGAAACCGGCTTTCAGCTTCTCTTCTGGTGCATCAAGGCCGAGCAGCAGAATGCCACGGCAGTGAGGATCCTGCTGTTCGATCAGGCTGCTTACCGCCTGCCAGGTTTCTGCCGACAGCGGCGGTAACTTCCACCAGTCGGGCTGGATGCCGAGACTATAGAAGTGGCTCAACATATCGACATAGTAAGACTCTTCTTTATCCGGGTTACTCTCCGGCAAAATCACTTCCAGCAGCAGCTCGTGCCCGCTTTTGTTACAACCCTTCCACACATCCAGCAGCAGATCGTCCTGCTCTTTACGCAGTTCCGCGCTGTCATGTGGGTGGTAAAACACCAGGCATTTCACCACATGTTCCTGCGGCCAGTCGATCAACTGGGAGCCGATATTGCCGTGCTCCAGACGCAACGGGCGCGAACTGGGTAACTCAATCGGGCGACCAATCCACCAGCCTTTACCGGTGATGGCGTTCAACGCTTTCTGGCCGTAGGTGGTATCCGCGAGGATGCCGCTTTTGCTGTCCAGACCGGCCTGTTGCGACGCCTCTTGTGCTGCCTGCAACAACAGCAGCTTGAGTTGTGGGATGCGGCTTTCATCGACACCGGCCTCGCGAGCCATATCGGCTAACTGCTTACGATGGTCGAAAGCGAACACGTTCAGTTCCGGCCACTCACGGGTGCGCGAGGTGACACGGTGCAGGTGATTGAGACGGGTATCGAGGTCCGGGCGTTTTACCTCTTGATCGCGGCTGAGGAAATCATCAAGTTCCTCTTTGGTCGGCATCGCTGGCGCGCAGCCGTGGCGAGATACCACCAGTGCGCCGCAGGCATTGGCATAGCGACACGCCTGTTCCCAGCCTTCATCGTTCAGCCAACCACGCAGCAGGCCAGACATAAAGGCATCACCCGCGCCCAGTACGTTCAGCACTTCTACGCGCACGCCGCTGTGCAGTTTGGTCTGCTCCCAGCTATCCGGGATCGCGCCTTCAAATACCACGCAACCCAGCGGGCCGCGTTTGCACACCAGCGTCGCCTGGCTGGCCTGACGCACGTTTTTCAGCGCGGTCAGGGTATCGGTGCTACCACCGGCGATATGAAACTCTTCTTCTGTTCCGACAATCAGATCGAAATAGTGCACCACTTCCTGAAGCTGTTTTGTAACCTGGCTGGACTCGATGAAACGCGTTTCACCGTCGCCGAGTGAGGTCAGCCCCCACAGCACCGGGCGATAGTCGATGTCCAGCGCAGTGCGCAGGCCGTTTCGCCTGGCGATATCCAGCGCTTTCAATACCGCGGCACGGGTATGAGGATGCGACAGGTGAGTACCGGTTACTGCGACAGCGCGTGAGGAAGTAATGAAATTTTCCTGAATATCTTCGGGTACCAGCCCCATATCCGCGCAGTTGTCACGGTAGAAAATCAGCGGGAAGGTCTCTTCATCTTTAATACCGAGGATCACCAGCCCGGTCAGGCGATGTTTATCGGTAATCAACCCCTCAGTGCTGCAACCCACGCGTTGCAGGGTTTCACGCAGAAAGCGGCCATTATGCTCGTCCCCGACGCGTGCCAGCATGGCGGATTTCAACCCCTGGATGGCCGTGCCATAGGCAACGTTGCCGGAAGATCCGCCGAGGTATTTAGCGAAGGTGCTCATATCTTCCAGTCGCGCGCCAATTTGCTGACCGTAGAGGTCGACGGCGATGCGTCCGATACAAATCACATCAAGCCGCTTCTGTTGTGTACTCATACTTGTGGTTTCCTTCTGTGATAAGCAGACACTTCGGGCGCTGTGCTTCCGGGTTCTCAAGGTGCCTGATTGGCTATGGTCGCAGTATGGGGAATAAAAATTCCAAATTCAATATGAAATGAAATATCTGTCACGATTTTGTGAACCAGGTAAAACTCTGAACAACGTAGCGTGCAGGGGAGAGTGGCAAGACAAGTTTCACGGATGCTCTGGCTTGTGAGCCAGCTCTCAGGAAAACCCTGAAAAATAATGGAAGCTGCTGAAGTGAAATGAAATTTCTTTATGAGGCTTCTTTGCTTTATTGTTGTTCCACTTTTCCCCCTTTTTGGCCTGTGTCTGGGTCCGTTCCATCCCTGAATTTGATCTCCATCGCAAAATGAAATGTTTCTTCTGTAATCGTATTTTATGGAAAAAATATTTGTTTATAATCGCCTCACGTTTCACTTATCCGCGGTCGCCATTTCCGGTGCGTTGACGTCAACCGCGTTGTACCTGGTTCACAGGTACCAGCATGTAAAGGATGAGCATATGGGCACAATCAGATTAACCACGGCACAGGCGCTGGTGAAATTTCTTGATAACCAGTATCTGAACGTTGATGGCGTTGAAACCAAGTTTGTGAAAGGCATTTTCGCTATTTTCGGTCACGGCAACGTGCTGGGGCTGGGGCAAGCGCTGGAACAGGACAGCGGCGATCTGGTGGTGCATCAGGGCCGTAACGAGCAAGGTATGGCGCATGCCGCCATCGGTTTTGCCAAGCAGTCGCTGCGCCGCCAGATTATTGCCTGTACCTCGTCGGTCGGACCGGGCGCAGCCAACATGATCACCGCCGCCGCGACCGCAACCGCCAACCGTATTCCTTTATTACTGCTGCCGGGCGATGTGTTCGCCACGCGCCAGCCGGACCCGGTGTTGCAACAAATCGAGCAAAGCCACGATCTCAGCATCAGCACCAACGATGCTTTCCGTGCCGTCAGCAAATACTGGGACCGCGTCAGCCGCCCGGAGCAGCTGATGACCGCCTGTATAAACGCATTGCGCGTGTTGACCGATCCGGCGGAAACCGGTGCGGTGACCATTGCGCTGCCGCAGGATGTGCAGGGTGAAGCCTGGGATTTCCCGGAATATTTCTTCCAGAAGCGCGTACATCGTCTGGATCGCCGTCTACCCACCGTGGCCCAGTTGGAAGAGGCACTGGCACTGATTGTGCGTAAACATAAGCCACTGATTGTATGCGGTGGCGGCGTGAAATATTCCGAAGCGGGTGAAGCGCTGCGCCAGTTTGCTGAGCGTTTCAACATTCCGTTTGCCGAAACGCAGGCGGGGAAAGGCACCATTGTCTCTGACCATCCGCTAAATGTCGGCGGCGTCGGTGAAACCGGCTGTCTGGCGGCTAACCTGCTGGCGAAAGAGGCGGATTTAGTGATTGGCGTGGGGACGCGCTACACCGATTTTACCACCGCTTCGAAATGGATTTTCCAGAACCCGGACGTTAGCTATCTCAATATCAACGTCAACAACTTCGACAGCTACAAGCTGGATGCAGTGCAACTGCTGGCCGATGCCCGCGAAGCGCTGACCGCGCTGGATAAGGGTTTGCAGGGCTTTGAAAGTCACTGGGGCGGCCAGATCGATCAGGCGCAAAGTAAGCTGCTGAAAGAGACGCAGCGCGTGTATGCCGCGACCTATAACACCGACGATTTCATCCCAGAAATCGCCGACCATATCGACCGTGAAGCGTTGTTTGCCGAATTCCAGCGCCTGACGCAGTCGGTACTGACGCAGAGCAGCGTGCTGGGCACCTTAAACGAGCAACTCCCAAAGGATGCGGTGATTGTCGCGGCCGCGGGCAGTCTGCCGGGCGACCTGCAACGCGTGTGGCGCACCAAAGATTACAACTCGTACCACGTTGAGTATGGCTACTCCTGCATGGGCTACGAGGTGAATGCCGCGCTGGGGGTGAAGCTGGCTGAGCCGCAGCGTGAAGTCTACGCCATGGTCGGTGACGGATCTTTCATGATGCTGCACTCCGAGCTGGTCACCTCAGTTCAGGAAGGGGCGAAAATCAACGTCATCCTGCTGGATAACATGACCAACGGGTGTATCAACAACCTGCAAATGGAACACGGTATGGACAGCTTCACCACCGAGTTCCGCTTCCGTAACCCGGAAGGCGGCAAGCTGGACGGTGGCTTTGTTCCGGTGGATTTTGCGGCGATTGCCGCAGGTTACGGCTGCAAAACCTATCGCGTCACCAGCCTGGAGCAGCTGAAGGCCGCACTGGCCGATGCGCAGAAGCAGACGGTCTCAACGCTTATCGATATTAAAGTGCTGCCGAAAACTATGGTCCACAAATACTTCAGCTGGTGGCACGTCGGGGTCGCGCAAGCGTCCACTTCCGAGCGTACGCAACAGGTGGCTGACAACCTTAACGCGCATATCGAACAGGCGCGTAAGTACTGATCTTCAGGCCGGACTTCTCCGGCCTTTATTTACCCTTATCCGACTCTACAGGTGTAATTATGACGCTCAAACTCGGTGTTATCGGTACCGGTGCAATTGGTCAGGAACATATCCGCCGCTGCAACAATGTGCTACAGGGTGCGAAGGTGGTGGCGGTTTCAGATATTAATGTGGAAGGCGCGCGTGCTGCGCTGCAACGTCTGAATATTGATGCCGAGGTTTATCAGGATGGTCATCAGGTGATCAACTCGCCAGAAGTTGATGCGGTGCTGGTCACTTCATGGGATCCGACACATGAAGAATTTACCCTCGCGGCGATTGCTGCGGGCAAACCGGTGTTTTGTGAAAAGCCGCTGGCACTGAGCGCCGAGGGTTGTCGCCGCATTGTCGATGCAGAAATCAAACACGGCAAACGCCTGGTCCAGGTCGGGTTTATGCGCCCTTATGATGCTGGTTACCGCGCACTGAAAAAGGTCATCACCGACGGTGAAATCGGCGAGCCACTGATGCTGCACTGCGCGCATCGCAACCAGAGCGTTGGCGAGAACTACACCACCGACATGGCCATTACCAATACCCTGATTCATGAGCTGGACGTGCTGCGCTGGTTGACGGAAGACGACTACAAAACGGTGCAGGTGGTGTTCCCGCGCGTGACCTCGAAAACGCATGCGAAGCTGAAAGATCCGCAAATCGTGTTGTTTGAAACGCAGAAAGGGATCCGCATCGACGTGGAAATCTTTGTGAACTGTGCGTACGGCTACGACATCCAGTGCGAGGTGGTGGGGGAAGAGGGCATTGCGAAACTGCCGGAACCTTCAGCGATTCAGATGCGTAAAAACGCCCGTCTTGGCAACGCCATTCTGACTGACTGGAAAGATCGTTTTATCGAGGCTTACGACGTGGAGTTGCAGGCGTTTATCAATGATGTGAAAGCCGGCCAACTGACCGGGCCTTCTGCCTGGGATGGTTTTGCGGCCTCAGTGGCGGCGGATGCCTGTCTGAAAGCGCAGAACAGCGGGGCTATCGAAGCGGTTGAAATGCCACCGCGTCCGACTTTCTACAACAAATAATCAGGGCTTCCCATGAACAAAGACAATGTAAAACTGGCGATTGCGCCGATTGGCTGGACCAACGATGACATGCCGGAACTGGGCAGCGAAAACACCTTCCAGCAGACGGTCAGCGAAATGGCGCTGGCGGGCTTTACCGGTAGCGAAGTGGGTAGCAAATACCCGCGCGATCCGGCGGTGCTGAAACCCATGCTGGATATTCGCGGCATTCAGATCTGTAACGCCTGGTTTAGTACCTTCTTCGCTAATGGCGATAAAGCGAAAACTATCGACGAATTCACCAACCATATGAACTTCCTGCATGCTATGGGGGCGCGCGTGATTGGTTGCTCCGAGCAGAGCAAAAGTATTCAGGGCACCAGCTTGCCGGTTCTGGAGCAGAAGCCAATTTTTAGCGATGAAGAGTGGCGTCTGACAGCCGAAGGCTATAACGAGCTGGCGGAGATTGCGGCAAAGAAAGGGATGCGTGTGTGTCTGCATCACCATATGGGCACGGCGATTCAGACCCCGGCGGAAATCGACCGCTTTATGGCGTCGACCAATGAGAATGTTGGCTTGCTGTACGACACCGGCCACATCTACTACTCAGAAGGTTCGCAACAGGCGATGCTGGATGTGCTGACCACATACCTGCCACGCATTTTCCATGTGCATCTGAAGGACGTGCGCGACAGCGTGGTGGCGGAAGTGCGCGCGAATTCGTTGTCGTTCCTCGATGGCGTGAAGAAAGGCACCTTTACTGTGCCGGGCGATGGCGTCATCGATTTCCAACCGGTGTTCAAAATCCTCGATGATTTCGGCTATAAAGGCTGGATGGTGGTGGAAGCGGAACAGGACCCGGCGCTGGCTAACCCGTTTGAATATGCGGTGAAAGCGCGGAAATATATTCGCGAGAATACCGGTCTTTAAGGTAAAAACGCGCGATGAATCGCGCCGCTACAGACTGCGCCAGCGCGATGAATCGTGCCGCTACAGACTGCGCCAGCGCGATGAATCGTGCCGCTACAGACTGCACCAGCGCGATTTAAAGCGCAAAAAAAGGCCGTAACCCTGGAGAGGGTTACGGCCTGTTATCTGACTTTACGGCTTAGGATGCCAGCGACAGCGTCGGTTTCTGGCGGTGAGTTGCCAACCATTCGCGAATGCGCGCCTGCTCGGCGTCGCTCAGCCACATCCCCTGTTTGGTACGACGCCAGATGGCATCATCCAGTTCATACACCCATTCGTGTTTCACCAGATAACGCAGTTCGGCCTCATAAAACTCATGACCGAAATTCTCGCCGAGATCTTCCAGACTCTGTGCACCTTCCAGCAACACTTCGGTGTTGCTGCCAAAGGTGCGGGCATAATGACGCGCCATACCTTCGCTGATAAATGGATAGCGGCGACGCAGGCTGGCGGCGTAATCTTCGCGCGAACCGGCGATATTGCCTCCCGGCAGCACCGCATTTTTGGTCCAGGCCGGGCCAGCGTTCGGATAATACTTCGCCAGTTTTTCCAGCGCGTGTTCCGCCAGCTTACGGTAGGTGGTCAGCTTGCCGCCAAATACCGACAGCAGCGGAGCCTGACCATTATCGTCATGGACATCCAGCGTGTAATCGCGGGTGATGGCCTGCGGTGAATCGGATTCGTCGTCACACAACGGACGTACACCGGAATAGGTCCAGACGATATCTTCCTGCGTCAGCTGTTTTTTGAAGTGCGCGTTATACACCTTCAGCAAATAGTTGATTTCGTTATCGTCGATCTTCACGTCTTTCGGGTCGCCTTTATATTCGACGTCTGTGGTACCGATGATTGAGAACTCATCCATCCACGGAATGACAAACACGATACGATGATCTTCGTTTTGCAGGATATAGGCCTGTTTTTCACGATGTACGCGCGGCACCACAATATGGCTGCCTTTGATCAGACGGATGCCATAAGGCGATTTCAGTTTCAGGCCGTCGTCAAAGAACTGTTTAACCCACGGACCAGCAGCATTCACCAGCCCTTTGGCGCGCCAGGTGTAGGTTTTGCCGGTATCAATGTCTTCGGCTTCCACCATCCACAGGCCAGCCTCACGCCAGGCACGGGTTACGCGGGTACGGGTGCGTACTTCGCCACCTTGTTTCACCACTTCCTGAGCATTGAGCACCACCATGCGCGCATCATCCACCCAGCAGTCGGAATATTCGAATCCGCGCGTGATTTCAGACTTAAGTGCCGAATCCGCGCCAAAACGCAGACTTTTGCTACCCGGCAGGCTGGTGCGTTTGCCGAGATGGTCATACATAAACAAGCCCATGCGGATCATCCAAGCCGGGCGTAAATGCGGGCGGTGCGGCAGACGAAAGCGCATCGGGAAAGCAATATGCGGTGCCATTTTCAGCAGCACTTCACGCTCCGCCAACGCTTCGCCCACCAGGCGAAATTCGTAGTGTTCAAGGTAGCGCAGGCCACCGTGAATGAGTTTGGAACTGGCAGAGGAGGTTGCACAGGCCAAATCCCGCGCCTCCAGCATTAGCACCGACAGTCCGCGTCCTGCAGCGTCCACTGCAATGCCGGCACCGTTGATGCCGCCGCCGATAACGATCAGGTCTTTGGTTTCCACGTCATCTCCTCCGATGTTCGGAATCGTTCTTAAATGTTCGTTTTCGAGCATAATAATAATCGGAAACCAACATTGATGCCAGCGGTTAACCTAATAAAAACATCTTTGCGTGATACAGCTAACATTCCGGCAGGAAAAAAAACACAAAGCCACATGCTTTATCAGGTTATGGCGCTCGCAACTCAGGGTAAACTAGGCGTTAATTGTGACGATGTGATGAGAGAAACCATGGAAACCTTCGAATGTATTAACGTCCTACAGGCTCAGGAGCATCTGACACAAGGTGCGCAGCTGGTGGACATCCGCGATCCGCAAAGCTTCTCTCTGGGCCATGCCGCAGGTGCGCTACACCTGTCGAATGACAACCTCGCCGATTTTATCAGCCAGGCCAATCATGACCTGCCAGTGCTGGTGATGTGCTACCACGGCAATAGCAGCAAAGGTGCCGCGCAGTTCCTGCTGGGACAAGGGTTTAGTGCGGCCTACAGTATTGATGGGGGATTTGACGCCTGGCGTGCGGCGTTTCCGGCTCAGGTGACAACTGGTACGATGTGAGCCTTTTGATAAAGGTACGGAGAGCACCGCATGATGCGCATTACCCAGTTCAATAATCCGCGCATGGCCCAGGCGTTTGTGGACTATATGGCGACGCGTGGCGTCAGGTTAACGATTGAACGTGAAAGCCATTTTGTCATTCTGTTGGAAGACGAAAGCAAGCTGGATATGGTCGAAAACGAACTCGCGCAGTTCGTGCGTGATCCCAACCATCCACGTTATCAGGCCGCCAGCTGGCATACCGGCAGCACGGAAAGTGGGCTGCGTTATGAGCGAAGCCATATTTGGGCGAACATTCGCGAACGCGCAGGCCCGCTCACCATGACCATGATGATGGCCTGTGTCGCGGTGTTTATCCTGATGCAGATTTTCGGTGATGAAACCCTGCTTGGCTGGTTGGGCTGGCCTGATGGGCCGCAGCAATATTTCCAGGTGTGGCGCTGGTTCAGTCATGCGCTGCTGCATTTTTCCCTGCTGCATATTTTGTTCAACCTGATGTGGTGGTGGTATCTCGGCGGGGCAGTCGAAAAGCGTCTCGGGAGCGGCAAGTTATTTGTCATCATGCTCATTTCCGCGCTACTTACCGGCTGGATGCAGGCTAAATTTAGCGGCGTGCTGTTTGGCGGTTTATCTGGCGTGGTGTATGCGTTGATGGGTTATTGCTGGTTGCGAGGCGAGCGCGATCCCGAAAGTGGTATTTATCTCGAGCGCGGTTTGATGGGGTTCGCTATTGTGTGGTTGATTATTGGCTGGTACGGCGCATTTGGTCTGTCGATTGCCAATGCGGCACACGTTACCGGCCTGCTGGTTGGGTTAGCGATGGCGTTTGTTGATACGCGTAAGAAAGTGGTGCGCCGTTAATACCAGAAGAAGAAAAACGCGGCATCAAGCCGTGAACAGGAGAGAGATGTGAAGCAGACGCAACGTCATGACGCCATTATCGATCTGGTCCGGCGTCAGGGATATGTCAGCACGGAAGAGCTGGTGGATCACTTTGAAGTCAGCCCACAGACCATCAGGCGCGATTTGAACGATCTGGCCGATCAAAACAAAATTCAGCGTCATCACGGCGGTGCAGCGCTACCCTCCAGCTCGGAAAATACCGCCTGGCAGGACCGAAAAATGATGTGGTCGGCTGAAAAAGCGCGTATTGCCGAGCGCGTTGCCAGCCAGATCCCCGATGGGGCGACATTATTTATCGATATTGGCACCACGCCTGAAGCAGTGGCGCATGCGTTGCTCAATCATAGCAATCTGCGTGTCGTCACCAACAACCTCAACGTCGCGATGCTGCTGATGGCGAAACCGGATTTCCGCGTCATCATTGCCGGTGGCGAAGTGCGTACCCGCGATGGCGGCATTATGGGGGAAGCCACCCTCGACTTTATCTCCCAGTTCCGCCTGGATTACGGCATTCTTGGTATCAGCGGTATTGACATGGATGGCTCGTTGCTGGAGTTCGACTACCACGAAGTTCGCACCAAGCGCGCGATCATTGAAAACTCGCGTTGCGTGATGCTGGTGGTGGATCACTCAAAATTTGGTCGCAACGCGATGGTGAACCTGGGCAACATGAGCCTGATCGACTATCTGTATACCGACCTCACGCCACCTGCCAGCGTGATGAAGGTGATTGAGCAACACGAAGTACAACTCGAACTCTGCTAAATCTGCACGAGGCGGGTTTTTTTCTCTCCCGCCTTGTTTTTCTGTCGCTTTTTTCCCCTGACCCGTCTTTACTTATCCATTCAGGCCAGCATCCGGCCATGCGCTCCCCAATTTCGCTTCACCGTTACCGGACTCGGAAGGGATTGATATGTCGCAACAAAAATTCAATAAAGCGCGTTTTGACGCCGCACTTACCCGCCAGTGGCAATATCTTGGACTTTCTTCAGCACAACAAATGACGCCGCATCAATGGTGGCAGGCGCTAAGCGCTGCGCTGGCGGAGCTGCTGGCGACGCAACCCCCACTGACACCACGCAAAGGCCAGCGCCATGTTAATTATCTGTCGATGGAATTTCTGATTGGCCGTCTGACCGGCAACAACCTGATGAATCTCGGCTGGTATCAGGAGGTGCAGGAAGCGCTGGCGACTTATCAGGTTTCGTTAAGCGAGTTACTGGAAGAAGAGGTCGATCCGGCGCTCGGTAACGGTGGGCTGGGACGTTTAGCCGCTTGCTATATGGATTCAATGGCCACCGTAGGTCAGGCGGCGATGGGGCATGGCCTTAATTATCAATATGGCCTGTTTCGTCAGTCGTTTGATGATGGCCAGCAAAAAGAAGCGCCGGATGACTGGCAGCGCGATCGCTACCCGTGGTTTCGCCATAACGCAGCGCATGATGTGCAGGTCGGTATTGGCGGCAAAGTTGAGAAAACGGAAAACGGCGGTTGGTACTGGCAGCCCGCTTTCTGGTTAAAAGGGGAAGCCTGGGATTTGCCGGTGGTAGGCTATCGTAATGGCGTGACCTTACCGCTGCGGTTATGGAAAGCGACCAGCGATCACCCGTTTGATCTGACGCTGTTCAATGACGGAAAGTTTCTCCAGTCGGAGCAGTCGGGCATTGAGGCGGCCAAACTCACCAAGGTGCTCTATCCCAATGACAACCATCAGGAAGGTAAACGCCTGCGCCTGATGCAGCAATATTTCCAGTGTGCCTGCGCGGTGGGCGATATTCTGCGGCGGCATCATCTGGCCGGGCGTTCGGTGCATGACCTGCCAGACTACGAAGTGATTCAACTGAATGACACCCACCCGACCATTGCGATTCCAGAGATGTTGCGCCTGCTGCTGGACGAACATCAGCTGAGCTGGGATGACGCCTGGCACATCACCAGCCGCGTGTTTGCTTATACCAACCATACGCTGATGCCGGAGGCGCTGGAGCGCTGGGACGAGCGCCTGGTGCGCAGTTTGTTGCCGCGCCATATGCAGATCATCCGTGAGATTAACCGACGTCTGAAGAAACTGGTGCAACGTCAGTGGCCGGATGATGAGGCGGTGTGGCAGAAGCTGGCGGTGGTTGCGGAGGGTCAGGTACGGATGGCCAATTTGTGTGTGGTGAGTGGCTTCGCCGTCAACGGCGTGGCGGCGCTGCATTCCGAGTTGGTGGTGAAAGATCTGTTCCCGGAATATCACCAGCTTTGGCCGAAGAAATTCCATAATGTCACCAACGGCATCACCCCGCGTCGCTGGCTCCAGCAATGTAACCCACGGTTGTCGGCGTTGCTTGACGAGACATTGCAGGTGGAATGGGCCAACAATCTTGAGGCGCTAAAAGCGCTGGAGCCTTTTGCCGCTAAAAAAGCGTTCCGCCAGAAGTACCGCAAAATCAAGCAGGCCAATAAGCAGCAACTGACCGAGTACATCCGTCAGGTGACCGGCATTCAGGTGAATCCCGAGGCGCTGTTTGACGTACAGATCAAACGCCTGCACGAATACAAACGTCAGCATCTCAGCCTGCTGCATATCCTCCATTGCTACCGTCAACTGCGCGATGACCCAAAAAATCCTGACTTTGTCCCGAGGGTGTTCTTGTTTGGCGCGAAAGCCGCGCCGGGTTATTACCTGGCAAAAAATATTATCTATGCCATCAACAAGGTCGCTGAGGTGGTCAATAACGACCCGAAGGTGGGCGATAAGTTGAAGGTGGTGTTTATTCCTGACTATCGAATTACCGCCGCTGAACTGATGATCCCGGCGGCTGATCTCTCCGAACAGATTTCGACCGCCGGATATGAAGCTTCCGGCACCGGCAATATGAAACTGGCGCTGAATGGTGCGCTCACCATCGGTACGCTGGATGGTGCCAACGTTGAGATTGCGGCGGAAGTTGGCGAGGAGAATATCTTTATCTTTGGTCATACCGTGGATGAGGTTAAAGCGTTGAAGGCCGAGGGTTACCATCCGAAAAAACTGCGTAAGGCCAATAAACATCTCGACGGGCTGTTGAAAGAACTGGAAAAGGGCAAATTCAGCGATGGCGACAAACACGCCTTTGATTTGTTGCTCAACAGCCTGACGAAAAACGGCGATCCCTGGCTGGTGTTGGCCGATTTCGATGCTTACGTCGAGGCGCAACAGCGCGTTGAGGCACTGTGGAAGGATCAGGAAGCCTGGACCAAAGCGGCCATCCTCAATACTGCCCGCAATGGGATGTTCAGCTCCGATCGCTCTATCCGTGATTACCAGAAACGCATCTGGCAGGCGAAACGGTAAACCTGCACGTCTCGTAGCGGCGCGATCTATCGCGCTGATTGATTTTGCACGATAAATCGCGCCGCTACCGAATGTGCCTTACGCGATTCAGGAGCAGCAATGACGTTGAACAAGTTGGATCAAGCCGCACAGGCTGCGGGCATCGCACTGCGTTTTATCAATGCCAACGGCGAGCCTGCAACCATCAGTGATGACACCAAGCGGGCGCTGTTGGCGGTGATGGACGCGCCAACGGGCAAAGCACCGCCGTTACCGCCGGTCCAGGTATTCAGTGGACGGATGCAGCGCCAAGTGACGCCGCAAGGCAGTGGCGAATTCCACTGGCAGTTGACTTCCGAACAAGGTAAGCAATTTCACGGCAGCGTGCAGGGGGGCGAACCGTTGACGCTGCCTCCCCGGTTACCACAGGGCTACCATCAGCTTATCTTGCGTAAAGGCCGCCAGCAGTGGCAGACCCGTATCATCCTCGCCCCGCGCCGTTGTTACCTGCCTGCGCCATTGGAGCAAGGTGAAAAACGTTGGGGGGCGCTGGTTCAGCTCTATACCCTGCGTTCCGAACACAACTGGGGCATGGGGGATTTTGGCGATCTGGAGCGCATGCTGGAACAGGTGGCGGCACAGGGGGGTGATTTCGTTGGGCTCAATCCGCTGCACGCGCTTTACCCGGCACAGCCAGAGATGGCCAGCCCCTATAGTCCCACCTCACGCCGCTGGTTGAACGTGCTGTATATCGATGTCAGCCAACTGACAGATTTCCAGCAAAGCCACGCGGCGCAGCGCTGGTGGAACAGCGCCAAAACGCGGCGGATGCTGGAGAAAGCCCGCGTCAGCGAATGGGTGGACTACAGCACGGTGGCAGAGCTGAAAATCCACGCGCTACGTCTCGCATGGCAGGCATTTCGTCGGCATGGCGTCCAGCAGGATGCGTTTCAGCAGTTTGTGGTGGAGGGGGGCGAGCACCTGCGCTACCAGGCAGCGTTTGACGGCATTCAGGCAGAACGGCACACCGACGATCAACAGGCGTGGGGCTGGACGGGTTGGCCAGAAGGCTGGCGCAATGCGCAGCAGACCGAGGTCCAGCAATGGTGTATGCAGCATGAGGACGAGATTCAGTTCTGGAGCTGGTTGCAGTGGCTGGCGCAGCAGCAATTTGCGCAGTGCTGGCAGCGTAGCCAGCAGTTGGGGATGGCGGTAGGGTTGTATCGCGATCTGGCGGTCGGTGTGGCCCAGGGCAGTGCAGAAACCTGGCAGGATCCTCAGCTCTACAAGTTAGGTGCGTCGGTTGGGGCACCGCCAGACCGCCTCGGTCCACTCGGGCAAAACTGGTCGCTGCCGCCGCTCGATCCTCATGTAATGCGTGCGCGCGGCTATCAACCGTTCATCGATCTGCTGCGAGCCAACATGCGCGATTGCGGCGCGTTGCGTATCGATCATGTGATGGGGTTGCTGCGCCTGTGGTGGATTCCCTGGGGTGAGACGGCGGATAAAGGGGCCTATGTCGCTTATCCGGTGCAGGACCTGCTGGCGATCCTTGCGCTGGAAAGTCAGCGCCATCGTTGCATGGTCATTGGTGAAGATCTCGGTACGGTACCTGCTGAGATTGTCAGCCTGCTGCGCAACAGCGGCATCTTTTCATGGAAGGTGTTGTGGTTTGAGCAACATCGTGATGGGCGTTATCGTCAGCCAGAGGAGTATCCGCGCCAGTCAATTGCCAGTGCCAGCACCCACGATCTGCCAACCCTGACCGGATTCTGGGAGGCGGGTGACTTGCTGCTGGGAAATAAGCTCGGGTTGTATCCTGGTGAAAGCGTGTTGCAGTCATTGCAGCAGCAGCGGGAAAAACAGAAGCAGGCGCTGCTGGATGCATTGCATCAGGCCGGGGCGTTAGCCAAACCCAGCGGTAAACAGGCGGCCAAACGGGGGATGTCACCCGCGCTCAATCTGGCGATGCACCGTTTTCTGACGGCTACCGACAGCGCGTTGCTGGGCCTGCAACCGGAAGATTGGTTGGGTATGGACTCACCGGTGAATGTGCCAGGCACAGTTGAACAGTATCCTAACTGGCGTCGTAAGCTCAGTACCACGCTGGAGGCGATGTTTGCAGAGGGGGAAGTGCAACGATTGCTGAAGGCTGTGAGTATCGGCAGGAAGCGGGTTTAACGCGCGACAGCGTCGGGTCGCGGTCGCGCGTTGGGAATCAGTAGTAGGAGTGCTCGCCGCGCTGGTGCTCGGTCAGATCGCGCACGCCTTTCAGTTCCGGGAAGGCTGCCAGCAGCTCTTTCTCGATACCGTCTTTCAGCGTCACGTCAATCATCGAACAACCGTTGCAGCCGCCGCCAAATTGCAGAATGGCGTAACCGTCATCGGTGATTTCCATCAGTGAAACGCGACCCCCGTGGCCTGCCAGCTGCGGGTTGATCTGTGCCTGCAACAGGTATTCCACGCGTTCTACCATTGGCGCATCGTCAGAGACTTTACGCATTTTGGCGTTTGGCGCTTTCAACGTCAGCTGGGAACCGAGGTTGTCAGTGACGAAGTCAATTTCCGCGTCTTCCAGGTAAGGGGCGCTCAGCTCGTCAACATAGGCTGACAGCTTTTCAAACTTCAGCTCGGTATCCGTCGCTTCAACGGCATCGGGCGGGCAGTAAGATACGCCACACTCGGCGGTTGGTGTACCCGGGTTAATCACGAATACGCGGATCTGGGTGCCATCTTCCTGTTTTGACAGAAGTTTTGAGAAGTGCTCTTGGGCAGCATCAGTAATACGGATCATGGCGATTGCTCAATAGTTGACTAATTTAGTTGGTTATAATACGCCCAACGCCGACGCTCTACAAGGTACGGCAAAGGCATCCAATCTGTACGCTGGCCGCGCCTGCGGCCTGCAACATGCGGCTGATTTCAGCCACCGTACTGCCGGTGGTCACCACATCGTCGATAAGCAGGATATGGCGTCCCTCTACCGGGATTTCAAGCTGAAACGCGCCGCGCAGGTTCTTTTTACGCGCCGATGCGCTCAGCTCATGCTGCACCGCAGCCTGACGTACGCGACTTATGCCTTCCCTGTAGTCACAACTTAGCCAGCGCGCCAGCGGTTGCGCCAACAGCGACGCCTGATTGTAGCCACGTCGCCAGTGGCGACGCTGATGCAGGGGCACGCTGAAGATGATATCTGGTCGGGGAAGCCCATAACATCGCCGCATGGCTAACCACTTTAGCAAAAGTAGCCGCGCCAGCATCACCCTGAGTGCGGTGGCGCGGCAAAACTTCAACTGATGAACCCAGTGGCTGAGCGGGGGTTGATAACCGCTGACGCAGATCAGTTGTTGCCACGGTGGCGGTCGTTGCAGGCAGCGCCCACAAACCTGATCGGCACGGGCGGGCAGGCCACAGCGTGGGCAAAGTTCGGGTAACACCGGCAACTGACGCAAACACCCGTTGCACAGACCGTGTTGCGCCATGCGTAGCGGCAAACGGCATAGCCAACACAGGGCAGGGATTGATAGCATAGCGACCTCCTTTTCACTTTCAGGATAATAACCGATGAGTTCGATCTGGTGGCACACCACCGGCACGGGGGATTGCGATCTTGTGCTGCTGCACGGCTGGGGATTGAATGCCGAAGTGTGGCAAAACATCATTCCGCGACTCAGTCCGCATTTTCGCTTGCACCTGGTCGATCTACCGGGTTTTGGTCGCAGCCAGGGATTTGGTGCCATGACACTGCCCGCTATGGCACAGCATCTGGTGGAGCATTTGCCGGAACGCAGCCTGCTGCTGGGTTGGTCGCTGGGTGGTCTGGTCGCCAGTCAACTGGCGCTTACGGTGCCGGAATCCATTCGGGGGCTGATCAGTGTGGCTTCGTCGCCATGCTTTACCGCCAGCGAAGAATGGCCCGGTATTAAGCCGGAAACACTGCATGGCTTTCAGCAGCAATTAAGTAATGATTTTCAACGCACCGTGGAACGTTTTCTGGCTTTGCAGACGCTGGGAACGGAAAGCGCGCGCCAGGATGCTCGCCAACTGAAAGAAGTGGTGTTATCGCAGCCAATGCCGTCAGTGGCGGTACTGGAAGGCGGTCTGGAGATTCTGCGTCACTGTGATTTGCGTGCGTCGCTGGATGCTCTCCAGCTGCCATTCCTGCGCCTGTATGGCTATCTGGACGGACTGGTGCCTCGTCGTATCGCGGCAGAACTGGATGTGCGCTGGCCACAATCGCCATCGGTGGTGATGGAGAAAGCGGCCCATGCGCCATTCATCTCGCACCCGGAAGCATTTTGTCAGCATATTCTTAGCTTTAGTGACCGTCTGCCGCGCTAGCTGGCAATTCTCCCGGAAAGGTCAATACTTTCCGGGTGGGCAGGAATGCTTTACCTCTGCAATCAACTTCCTGCCGACATCTCTGCAAATCAAATAATAACTGAGGATGATTACATGAAAGTTATCAACACGGTTGTGGCGGCGATGGTGATGGGCGCGATTTCCTTTTCGGCACTGGCAGCCAAAGAGGTGACTAAAGAAGAAGTGCAGAAAATGAATCTGGAGAAAATCGGTACGGTGACCACCACGGCAGAAACCACCTCGCCGATGGATGCCAAAAAAGAGTTGTCAAAACTGGCGGATGAGAAGGGCGGAAAATATTTTCTGGTGATTGCGGGCCGTGAACATGGCAAGTTCAGTGCCGTCGCGGATGTGTATAAATAATTAACCCTTCAGCCACATAAATTGCCAGGCAGCCAGTCGCACCGACTGGTTGCCATCAATATTCCCACCATTGATTAAATCGTGAAATTGCCGAGCCTGCGGCAACATCGTCTCAATCTCGCGACCGCTAAGATTAAATACGCAAAGAACCGCTTCCTGGTTATCGGGCTGGTGACGACGCAGGACCAACAACGCGTTATCGCTGTCGAATAATGTCATCGGATTGTCGGGATGGAACGCAGGTTGACGTGTGCGCAGTTGAATCAGCGCGCTCAGGCGTTCAAACACCTGCTGACGAAGCGCATTGCCGCCGCTCAGCAACTGTTCCATATCACGCACACTGAACTTCTCGCGATTGATGGCACGGTTGTGCCCGGCGACATGCACGCCTTCGTTGTCGTTACGTGAACCGAGGATGCTTTGAATATAGATGGCAGGCACGCCGGGAAAGGCCAACAGGATGGCATGTGCCAGCAGGAAACGGCGTAGTCGCGTGTTGTCATCGTCGTCCTGACGATTTAGCGCATCCAGATAGGTAACGTTAATTTCATACGGGCTGGTGGTGCCATCCGGATTGTTTTTGTAAGAAACCAGCGCCCCTTCCAGCGCCAGGTCACGCACCAACGCCACAATTTCTACTTCCGATAAAATACCGCGCGCGGGATTGAGGCCAATGCCATCATGTGAGGCGAGAAAGTTAAAAAAGGTGGTATCACCGCTACCGGTGTCCAGCGTGCTGGCCCACTGACGCAGCGCGCGGCCGGAGCTGGAATGAATGGCATGCAGCACCAACGGCGGCAGGGAAAATTGATATACCATCTGCGCTTCGTCGTGGCCGTTGCCAAAGTAACTGATGTTGTCTTTGTGCGGCACATTGGTTTCTGTGACGATCACCGTACCCGGCGCGACCACGTTGGCAATCGCGCGAAATAATTTCACCAGCTGATGAGTCTTGGGCAGGTGGATACAGTTGGTGCCTGGCGTTTTCCACATATAACCCACCGCATCGAGGCGCACGTAGTCGGCGCCTTTCTTCAGATAATCGAGCAACACGTTGACCATACGGATGAGGACTTCCGGGTTGGCGAAGTTGAGGTCAATCTGATCAGCGCTGAAGGTGGTCCAGATATAGCGCGTTGCGCCATCCGCCATTTCGAATGGCGTCAGCAGCGGCGAGGTGCGAGGCCGGGTCACGGCACTGAGATCGGTGGCGGGTGGCATGCTGATAAAAAAGTCATCCCAGCCGGGGTCCTGCGCCAGAAAATGGCGAAACCAACTGCTGTGCGCTGACATATGGTTGCAAACAAAATCGAACATCAGCCGGGTATGGGTGTGTAGCGCCGCGACATGCTGCCAGTCGCCGCAAATCGGGTTGACCTGGTGATAGTCGATAACCGAAAAACCATCATCCGATGAATAAGGAAAGAACGGCAGCAGATGGACCAGAGAAAATGTGTCTTGCAAATGTTGCTGATAAAAACGCGAGAAGGTGGCAAGGGTAGGGACATCTGGTTCACGCAATTGGTCGGCGTAGGTAATCAGCACCACATCTTTCTCATCCCAGCGCGGTTTCCGTGGGATTTTGACCGTATCCCGTGCCGCACGTATGTGGGAAAGCAGACGCTCACGAGCCGCCACAGGGAAAGTGCCTGCATAAATCTCATCAAGTAAGGCGTTGATAATATCCATCAGATCGCTGTGCCACGCGGAGGGTCATTTTTTCACACGGATTTTTTCAGCGTAGCTGGATGGGACGATTTATCAACCTGATGTACGCGATGGCCTGGCGGCCACCGCGCTTTTTAACGCAGGGGTTAGCGTTTTTTGCCGAAGGCGGCAGCCAGTGCATCGCCCATTGCGCTGTTACCGGCAGGCTGACTGGCCGGTTTGGCCCGGCCCTTATTCGCCTGTGTCGGGCGTGCCGACTCTTTACCGGCACTGCGGTTGCCACCACCGCGCGCATTGTTCTCGCCCGGCTGCTCGTCCAGACGCATGGTAAGGGCAATACGCTTACGTTGCAGGTCAACTTCCATCACTTTAACTTTGACGATATCACCGGCTTTGACGACCTGGTGCGGATCTTCGACAAACTTATCCGACAGCGATGAAATATGAACCAGGCCATCCTGATGCACGCCAATATCGACAAAAGCGCCAAAGTTGGTGACGTTGGTGACAGCACCTTCCAGCACCATGCCGGGTAACAGGTCATTGAGTGTCTCCACGCCTTCTGCAAACTGCGCGGTTTTGAACTCAGGACGTGGGTCGCGGCCTGGTTTTTCCAGTTCTTTGATAATGTCGGTGACGGTAGGCAGACCGAAGCGCTCATCGGTGAAATCACGCGCGCTGAGATTCCGCAAGCTACCCGGATTACCCATCAGTTCACCGAGCGCCTGCTCGGTGGCTGCCAGAATGCGCTCAACTACCGGATAAGCCTCCGGGTGGACGGTGGAGGCATCCAGCGGGTTGTCACCGTGATTGATACGCAGGAAGCCTGCGCATTGTTCAAAGGCTTTCGGGCCGAGACGGCTGACTTTCAGCAACTGCTGACGGTTCTGGAAGCGGCCATTCTCGTCACGCCAGCTGACAATGTTCTGCGCCATCATGCGGGTTAAACCGGCCACACGGGTCAGCAGCGCCACCGAGGCGGTGTTGAGATCAACCCCCACGGCGTTCACGCAGTCTTCCACCACCGCATCCAGTTTCTTCGCCAGTTGGCTCTGGCTGACGTCATGTTGGTACTGGCCGACACCGATAGATTTGGGATCGATCTTCACCAGCTCAGCCAGCGGGTCCTGCAAACGGCGAGCGATGGAAACCGCACCACGCAGCGAGACGTCGAGGTCCGGGAATTCCAGCGCGGCCAGTTCTGAGGCGGAATAGACCGAAGCACCGGCTTCGCTGACAATCACTTTCTGCGCTTTGATCTGCGGATATTGTTTCTGCACATCAAGGAAGAAACGTTCAGTCTCACGCGATGCGGTGCCGTTGCCAATCGCCACCAGCTCAACCTGATGTTTGGCGCACAGCGCTGCGACAGCGGTCGCCGCTTTGGCGGTCTGTCCGGTATGCGGATAGATGGTATCGGTCGCGACCAGTTTGCCGGTGGCATCGACCACCGCCACTTTCACACCGGTACGCAGGCCGGGATCGAGGCCCATCGTGGAACGCATGCCTGCCGGTGCCGCCATCAGCAGGTCGTGCAGGTTACGGGCAAAGACGTTGATGGCTTCATCTTCGGCGCGTTCGCGCACGGTGCCCATCAGTTCAGTTTCCAGATGCAGCAATACCTTGATACGCCACGTCCAGCTCACTACCGCTTTACGCCAGCTGTCTGCCGGGGCGTTATTCAGACGCAGATTCAGGTGGCTGGCAATCAGCGTTTCACCGTGGCTTTCGCGCGGTGCTTCGTCAAATTGCGGGTCGGCATTCAGCGACAGTTGCAGCACACCTTCATTGCGGCCACGGAACATCGCCAGCGCACGGTGTGAAGGCACGGTGCTGAGTGCTTCGTGATGATCGAAGTAGTCGCGGAACTTCGCACCTTCTTCCTCTTTGCCTTCAACCACGCGTGAAACCAGGTGGGCGTTTTTCCACAGATAATCACGCACTTTCGCCAGCAGCGTGGCGTCTTCGGCGAAACGTTCCATCAGGATATAGCGTGCGCCATCCAGCGCGGCGCGCACATCGGCGACACCTTTGTCGGCATCGACATAGCCGGCAGCCAGTTGCTCAGGATCGTGCGACGGGTCTTGCCACAGCGTGTCGGCCAGCGGTTCCAGACCGGCCTCAATGGCTGCCTGTCCACGGGTGCGACGCTTCGGTTTATACGGCAGGTAAAGGTCTTCCAGCTCAGTTTTGCTGAGGGTGCCATTAATGGCGCTGGCGAGGTCGGCGGTGAGTTTGCCCTGTTCGTCGATAGATTTCAGAATCGACTGGCGGCGCTCTTCCAGCTCACGCAGATAGCCAAGACGGCTCTCCAGCTGACGCAACTGGGTATCATCCAGTCCGCCGGTGACTTCCTTACGATAGCGCGCGATAAACGGCACGGTATTCCCTTCGTCAAGCAAGCGGATGGCGGCGTCAACCTGTTCGTCACGCGCCTTCAGCTCACTTGCGATAATCTGGCTCAGCGAATCTTTCATCATCAGTTACTGTCTTGCTTACACGGGGTTAAGAAACAGGGGACAGTTATACGGGCTGAGGCTGAAAATTGCCAGACGGCAGCAGGTGAATCCGTCATTTTCTGAATGCGGCGCGCAGAACATCGCGCTTACCTTGCTGATGTTCGGCTGGTCGCATATTGTTAGCCTCCACTATGCTAAATCAGACCTGTATCACGAGTTGACGCTATGAAAACCCAACTGATTACCCGCGAGGGCTATAACAAACTGCGTGCTGAGCACGATCATTTGTGGAATGAAAAGCGTCCGGAAATCACCAAAATTGTCTCCTGGGCCGCCAGCCTGGGCGATCGCTCGGAAAATGCCGATTACACCTATAACAAACGTCTGCTGCGGCAAATCGACCGCCGCGTGCGCTATCTGCGCAAATGTTTGGCAGAACTGAAGATCGTCGATTACGCCCCGCAACAGGAGGGGAAGGTGTTTTTTGGCGCCTGGGTCGAGGTGGAGAATGAGCAGGGCGAAGTAAAACGCTTTCGTATTGTCGGCCCGGATGAAATTTATGGTGAGGTAAAGGATTACATCTCGATTGATTCGCCAATGGCGCGCGCCTTGATCAAGAAAGAAGTCGATGACGAAGTGACGGTGAATACGCCGGAAGGCCAAAAGTTGTGGTTTGTGAACCGTATCGAGTATCTGCGAGACGCGGAAGAAAAAAGAGGCGGAGAATAATAGCTTTTGTAAGAAAGCCGGGGGTGACACTTATTCTCCGGTGGCGAAAGGGCTGGTAAACAACAAGGAAGGCGCCGCGTTCCTGCCGCGCCTGATTTCATTACTTAGCGGGCATCGTGGTTGTGGTGGTCGAAGTCGAGGTGTTGGTGCCATGACCTCCGCCGCCTGCGGAGGCTAAGGCAACACCCAATAATGCGGCAAGGGCACCAACCCCGATCGCTTCTGAGGTGCCTTTTGCGTTTGTGGATGCCTGCGTACCGGCGGCTTCACCGATGGCAGTTGCGGCCTTAGCCTGGGTGAAGCCCGTCAGGATCAATATGCCCAGCAGAACGGCGATTTTTTTCATCTTCTTTCTCTCCACATGAACGCAATTTCACCCGCCATGAGGGCAGTGTCGGAGATTGTGTCGGGAGAAGAAAGTGGATGTTAATGATTGATTTTTATTGCTTTATTTAATGATGGTCTTTATTTCATATTCGGGGTGGGATTCATCCGAGAGCGTAAGGGCGGCGTAATAAACAAACGCCACATTTTATCCCCCCGGCAGGGTTCGATGGCCTATTCTCAACAGGAATGTGTACAAAAAAGGCCGTCAGGAAGGCAGAGCCAGCAACAATCATAAAATGCGCTGATTTTTCAGAGATCCCTTAAACATATTGATCAGCCGAGCAAAAAGCGCGAAATGCGCCACAATTATGCGGTGAAATTAAAGATAAGCTGCTGTTTAATATGCTTTGTAACAATTTCGGCTAGAATATAAACCATTAATGACTGTCACTGTAAGGCATCTTTTTTTAACAATATTGGCTCAGGCAATGGCGCCTTTGGGAGTTGAACATGCAAGAGAACTACAAAATTCTGGTCGTCGATGATGATATGCGTTTGCGCGCGTTGCTCGAACGCTATCTCACCGAACAGGGCTTTCAGGTGCGCAGCGTTGCCAACGCCGAGCAAATGGATCGTCTGTTAACCCGCGAATCTTTCCATCTGATGGTCCTTGACCTGATGCTGCCGGGCGAAGATGGCCTGTCAATTTGCCGCCGCCTGCGTAGCCAAAGCAACCCGATGCCGATCATTATGGTTACGGCGAAAGGGGAAGAAGTGGACCGTATCGTTGGGCTGGAAATCGGCGCTGACGACTATATTCCGAAACCTTTCAACCCGCGTGAGCTGCTGGCGCGTATCCGTGCCGTGCTGCGTCGTCAGGCCAATGAATTGCCGGGCGCACCGTCTCAGGAAGAAGCGGTGATTGCGTTTGGTAAATTCAAACTGAACCTTGGTACGCGTGAAATGTTCCGTGAAGATGAGCCGATGCCGCTCACCAGTGGGGAATTCGCTGTGCTGAAAGCGTTGGTTAGCCATCCGCGTGAACCGCTGTCCCGCGATAAGCTGATGAACCTGGCGCGTGGTCGTGAATACAGCGCGATGGAACGTTCTATCGACGTGCAGATTTCCCGTCTGCGCCGCATGGTAGAAGAAGATCCGGCGCATCCGCGTTACATTCAGACCGTTTGGGGTCTTGGCTACGTCTTCGTTCCGGACGGCAGTAAAGCATGAGGCGATTGCGCTTCTCACCTCGCAGTTCGTTTGCCCGCACCCTGTTATTGATCGTTACCTTGCTGTTCGTCAGCCTGGTAACGACCTATCTGGTGGTGCTCAATTTCGCCATTCTTCCCAGTTTGCAGCAGTTCAACAAAGTCCTCGCTTATGAAGTTCGTATGCTGATGACGGACCGCCTGCAACTGGAGGATGGTACCCAGCTGGAGGTGCCACCGGCCTTCCGGCGTGAAATCTATCGTGAACTGGGCATTTCGCTGTATACCAATGCGGCCGCGGAAGAGAGTGGGTTGCGCTGGGCACAGCATTACGAGTTTCTCAGTGAGCAGATGGCGCAGCAGCTTGGCGGGCCAACTGATGTGCGGGTTGAGGTAAATAAAAACTCCCCGGTGGTGTGGCTGAAAACCTGGTTGTCTCCCGATATCTGGGTTCGCGTGCCGTTGACCGAAATTCACCAGGGCGATTTTTCACCGCTGTTCCGCTACACGCTGGCGATTATGCTCCTGGCGATAGGTGGAGCCTGGCTGTTTATCCGGATTCAGAACCGACCGCTGGTTGACCTTGAACATGCCGCTTTGCAGGTGGGTAAAGGAATTATTCCCCCTCCATTGCGTGAGTATGGCGCATCCGAAGTGCGTTCGGTGACACGGGCCTTTAACCAGATGGCCGCGGGTGTGAAGCAATTAGCCGATGACCGCACCTTACTGATGGCGGGTGTCAGTCACGATCTGCGCACCCCGTTGACGCGTATTCGTCTCGCCACCGAGATGATGAGCGAGGAAGATGGCTATCTGGCGGAGTCGATCAACAAAGATATCGAGGAGTGCAATGCGATTATCGAGCAGTTTATCGACTATCTGCGTACCGGCCAGGAAATGCAGACTGAGCGCGCCGATCTGAATAGCGTGCTGGGTGAAGTGGTTGCAGCGGAAAGTGGCTACGAGCGCGAGATTGAGAACGCGGTGATGCCAGAGGAGTTGATACTGGATATCAATCCGCTGTCGATTAAACGGGCAGTGGCGAATCTGGTAGTGAATGCGGCACGCTACGGCAATGGTTGGATTAAAGTCAGCAGCGGTCAGGAGCTGAATCGCGCCTGGTTCCAGGTCGAAGATGACGGTCCGGGGATTAAGCCGGAACAGTTGCAGCATCTGTTCCAGCCTTTTGTTCGCGGCGACAGTGCCCGAAGCACCAGCGGCACCGGTCTTGGGTTGGCGATTGTGCAACGTATTATTGATGCGCATGACGGCTCGCTGGAGATTGGTGTCAGCGAGCGCGGGGGCCTGCGCATCCGCGCCTGGCTGCCCGTACCGGGAACCGGAACCGCGCTGGTCAACAGCAACCATAACGTCTGACGCAGCGGCGCGATTCATCGCGCGCCTTTGACCTTTACTGTCAACGTGCGCGATAAATCGCGTCGCTACGAGTACGTTTTACGGCAGTTGTGGACCCGCCTGCACCAACGTGGCCCCGGCAGCGTTGTCTGTGTATTTTCCGAAGTTGTTGATAAAACGCTGTGCCAGATCCTGTGCCGCTTCCTGCCATGCGTTCGGGCTGGACCAGCTGGCGCGAGGATCCAGAATCTCGTCGCTCACCTGGGCCAGGGTGGTGGGGATTTGCAGATTAAAGATCGGCAGCGTCTGCGTCTCCACATCATCCAGTTCACCCGCCAGAATCGCATTGATGATGGCGCGCGTCTCCTTCAGCGAAATACGTTTGCCACTGCCGTTCCAGCCCGTATTCACCAGATACGCTTGTGCGCCTGCTGCTTCCATACGTTTTACCAGCACCTCGGCGTACTGCGTTGGATGCAGGGTGAGAAATGCGGCACCAAAACAGGCAGAAAAGGTGGGGGTCGGCTGAGTGACGCCGCGTTCCGTACCGGCCAGTTTGGCGGTAAAGCCTGACAGGAAATGGTACTGCGTCTGTTCTGGTGTTAAACGCGAGACTGGCGGCAGCACCCCGAAGGCATCGGCGGTGAGGAAAATCACCCGCTTCGCATGGCCCGCTTTGGAAACCGGACGCACGATGTTTTCAATATGCTCAATCGGATAGGAGACGCGGGTGTTTTCGGTTTTGCTGGCGTCGGCATAATCGACACTGCCATCACCGCGTACCACCACGTTTTCCAGCAACGCATCACGGCGAATCGCGTTGTAGATCTCCGGCTCGGCCTGGGCCGACAGGTTGATGGTTTTCGCGTAGCAGCCCCCTTCAAAGTTGAAGACGCCGTCATCATCCCAGCCGTGTTCATCATCACCGATCAGTTGACGATCCGGATCGGTCGACAGCGTGGTTTTTCCTGTGCCAGAAAGGCCGAAGAATACCGCCACATCGCCGGATTTGCCCACGTTGGCTGAGCAGTGCATCGAGGCAATGCCTTTCAGCGGCAGCAGATAGTTCATGATGGCAAACAGGCCCTTCTTCATCTCACCGCCGTACCAGGTACCGCCAATCAACTGCATGCGTTCGGTCAGGTTAAAGGCGACAAAGTTTTCTGAATGCAACCCCTGAGCCTGCCAGTTCGGGTTAGTGCATTGAGCGGCGTTCATCACCACGAAGTCGGGCGTGAACTGTGCCAGCTCTGCGTCGCTCGGGCGGATAAACATGTTTTTGACAAAGTGCGCCTGCCACGCCACTTCCATCACGAAGCGCACGCTGAGGCGCGTATCCGGATTGGCACCACAGAATGCATCAACCACAAACAGACGCTTGCCCGATAACTGTTCAGTTACGCACTGCTTCAGCGCCTGCCAGGTTTCTGTTGAGAGTGGCTGGTTGTCATTCTTGCCTTCGCCGGTGTCGTTCCACCACAACGTGTCGCGCGTGGTGTCATCACGCACGATGTATTTATCTTTGGGGGATCGACCGGTGAAAATACCGGTATCGACAGCGATAGCCCCGCTTTGCGTCAGGATGCCCCGCGCAAAACCTTCCAGTTCGGGGCGCGTTTCCTCCTGAAACAGAGTATCGAAATCAGGGTTGTACACCACTTCCGTAGTGCCATTGATGCCCAAAGCGGCAAGATCGTGCGATGTCAGGCCGTTAACGCGCATGTGAATGCTCCTCATCGGGGTCTGTTCTATTTGTAATTATGAAAGATGATCCTGCAGGTCGGCCCGGTCAGGGGCCGAGGATGATCGCGCGCAGTGTACCCGAGTTGGCGGGCCGGAAAAGGCTTGTCAGTCAGAAATGCGACTCAAGGCGTGTTAAGCGGATAAATATGCCACTTATGAAACTAAAGTTAGGGAAAAGAAGGTAATTTCTTTGAAAATGAAGGGGATGTAAAAGGGCGGCTGGCCGCCCGGATAACCCTTAATGCAGTTGATCGCTGCTGCCCGTCGGCGTATTGCGGATGGCTGCGATATCGACCGCATCGTAAACGTAATGTGCGCCGCAATAGTCGCAGTGCATGTCGATCTCACCGTCTTCTTCGAGGATCTCATCGACCTCTTCAATTGGCAGCGTTTTCAATACTTCGCCGCAGCGTTCGCGTGAGCAGGTGCATTTGAAACTGACCGTGGTCGGATCGAACACCGTCGCTTCTTCCTGGTGGTAGAGACGCCACAGAACGTCAGTCGCAGACATCTCAATCAACTCTTCACTTTTCACGGTTTCGGTCAGGGTTGCCAGATGGTTGAAGTCGTCGAGATGCGGTTCCTGGGCAGGCAGTACCTGCAACAGGATACCGGCGGCACCTTTTTCATTGGTACGAATAAACAGGCGAGTCGGCAACTGCTCAGAACGCATAAAGTAATCTTCCAGGCAACCGGCCAGCGTATCGGCTTCCAGACCGACGACGCCCTGATAACGCTCACCTTTCTCCGGGGAGATGGTGATCACCAGATAACCATTGCCAACCATCTGCTTCAGGCTGCTGCCAGGGGCGATCTCTTCCTTCACGCGAGCCACGCCGCGCAGCTCCTGACGGTTGTTACCGTTGATCACTGCCAGCGACAATGGGCCATCGCCCTGCAACTGCACGGTAATATCACCCTCGAATTTCAGCGTTGCGGTCAGCAGGCTGGTGGCCACCAGCAGTTCGCCCATCAGGTTTTTCACCGGCTCAGCGTAGTCGTGGTTTTCCACGATGTCGCGCCAGGTTTGGGAGACATTCACCAGCTCGCCGCGCACGGCCACATTTTCAAACAGATAACGATGCAGTTGATCTTGAACAGACATAGGTTTTCTCTCGTTGGGGCGCGACTTATTCATCGCCCGACAATTTAAATTTCATCAGATCGCGGCGCTCCTTCTTATCCGGGCGGCGATCCGGGTGCGGCATACTGAGCGCGTTCATCTTGCGTGCCAGCGCCAGCTTTTCCCGTTTCTCAATGCTGACAGCCGTTTCAGCATACAGCGCCTGGGCTTCAGTGGCCGGGCGACGCTGATCGCTGATGGCGGTGATAATGACGGTGCGCTCATCATTGCCCTGACGTAGCGTCAGCTCTGCATCCAGCTCCACCAGCTTACTGGGTTTACTGCGCTGGCCGTTGTAATGCACCTTACCGCCTTCAATCATCTCGCGTGCGATGGCACGGGTTTTGTAAAAGCGCGCCGCCCACAGCCATTTGTCGAGGCGCACGCCTTCGCTGATTTTTTCTTTCATTGCGGCTCCTGATTTAACGCAGCGTCTCCAGTAGCTCCCGATAATCTCGCACTGCCGGATGACGGCTGAAAGATTGATCCGGCTGGCCTGAGTCCGGATTGCTGACGCCTAAACACCAACCGATGCCCCAACGCGTTGCGGCATCCAGAATCGGTTCGCTGTCGTCAATAAACAGCGTGCGCGCATTATTGAAGCCGGTTTGCTGCTGTACCGCTTGCCAGAGACGCTGGTCCTCTTTCGGATACCCAAAGGTATGGGTAGAAAGTAATAAATCAAGGTGGGCAGCCAATCCGGTCTGCGCCAGTTTGACGTCCAGATTGTAAGGATGGGCATTGGTCAGCAGGATGGTACGTTTTCCTGCCGCACGCAGAGCCTGCAAAAACGGCAGCGTATCCTCGCGCAAAGCGGCGCGATCGCGCTGTGCGAAGGTCATGGCGCGGATATCCAATGCCAGTTCCTGCGACCAATAATCCAGACAGTACCAGTTTAGCGTATGCGCAACGGCGTGATATTTTTCCCGAATCAGTTGATGCGCTTCGGTCAGCGTGATGGCGCGCTGGCGGCTCAGGGTTTCCGGGACATGTTCCAGCCAGAAGTGGCGATCAAAAGCGAGATCGAGCAAGGTGCCGTCCATATCCAGCAGCACGGTATCGATACCGGTCCAGTTAAGCGTAACTTGCATGTTTTTTCCCCGCCCTGAAAACAGGGCGACAGGGTAGCACAGAAGGGAAAGGCTCAGAACAGTGAGCGCACGCTCTGCATAGTACTGAGATTGTGGTTAAAACATTTGTCGTAGTATTGCTGAATCTCGGCCATCCGCAGGCGATTGCGATGGACGCGACGCATCGCCAGCAGCCCATTAATCAATGCGCAACCGGCCAGGACCACCATCAACAAGGCGGTGCCGAGATAGCGCCACTGCGCCAGGGCATCCGGTTCATTATGCAGCGCGATATGACGGGTGCCATTGGCATCGGTGGTGATGCTGGTAATGATGCCGCTGGCGGTGAAGGGGGTGTGCAGCAGCATGCCGGACATATGTTGCAGCTCGCGCCATTGCGAGGGGGCATCCAGATCAAACAAGGGAACGGATGGCTGTGGCTGATTGACCAACTGACGACCTTCATCGCTGATGATCAGAAAACCACCCGGTGGCGGGCTGTTAAGGTTTTCCGCTGCGCGGCGTGTTTCACGCGAGAAGAAGGTGGAGGTAGCGGTGTTAACCAGGTTTTCCAACGCCTCAGCGCTAACCGGGCGCAGCAACACGTTCATGCCATTCAGGCGACCGGAATCCGCACGATGAATCAATGTATCCCAATCTTTCGCATTACCCAGATTGACCAGCGCGTTTTTCAGGCGCACGCAATCCTGCTGCTGGCTGCACAGGTCCTGGGTTTTTAACACCAGGTCGGAGAAATCATCCAGCAAAATCATCCCCGATTTCTGAATGGCTGAGGCGAGCTGCGGATTCAGTTTCGGATCGGTATTGGTTTCGGGATGCAGCTGACGTGTGGTGGTGTCGAGCAGTGCGGCTGCTTTATCGATAATATCGGACTGCGGTTGTGGCAGCGGTGTGGCGTTGTTCCAGTAAATAGCGGAGCAGTCGAACGGCATAAACGCGTAGCTGCGATTGCTTTGATAGTTGCCGGGTACAGAACACATGCCGGTGCCGCTGACCTTCAGGCTGTCACCAATATGCAGTGGCATCGCATTGAGTTTATCGACGCTATTCACTTCCAGGCTTTCGGTGCCTTTGACCCAGGCAAGGCTGAGTTTGATCGGCATGCTGAGAGGTATCCAGCTTACCAACATCACCAACACCAGTAGCGAACCACAGGCCAGTACCAGATTCTTGCGCCAGCGCTGTACCGGGAAGTTACGAACTTCATCCTGTAACGACAGAAAGCGTCCCTGGCGTACCACCTGACGGTTCAGGTAAATATCGACATCCGTGACCTGGCCTAAATCATGCGCTACATAGGGCTGCCAGTGTGACGGGTAGATCAAATCGATAATGCCCAGCGAGATGTTGCTCTGTTCCTGATTTGACTCACCAAACAAACCCCAGCGTTTCGGTGCGCCGCGCAGGCAGTGCACCTCGCGCAGGCCATTTTCGCCAGGGAAACGGTACAGGAACCACAGGCTGACGGCGATCAACGCGCTACCCAGCAGAACCATCCAGATCATCATGCTGCCGGGTAATATCAGACTGAGGAAGAACAACAAAAAGGCGAAACAGATGGTGGCGGCTTCGCGGGTGCCATCGGGGCGTGACAGTTGGTACTCTTCCGATGTCTCTTTCCGTACGCGAAGTAACTCGACGTTTTCACTCTCTTCTTTGCGAATCGAAGCGTTGGTCGACATGGTTCGCACCAGCGGAGGCAGGGCGGGTTGCTCGACCACGTAATTCACCAGGGAATGGCCATTGAGTGAAATGACCAGTGGCATGGTCTGAGTGCGGATCAGTTCAACATAGTTTTCATCGGCAATGTACTGTTCCCACAGCGGTGGCAGATGAACTTCGACGGCATCCAGATAGTAGCGCCACTTTTGTGGATCATCGGTGGATAAACCATAACGGGTGATAGCGCGGGTGACGGGGTAGACGTTATTACTTTGCGCGGTCAGCGTCAGGCCTTCCGGTTCCTGCTGCTTTTTACCTGGCCGGGCTGCGGGCTGCTGACGCTGTTTTGTCAGGGCAGCAATATACTTTTCAACGGCAGCGCGTTCTTCATCGGTGAGTTTTCGGTAGGGCGGATTAATGAACGGCAGAGGTTTCGCCAACGGCGGACGATGCCGCATAGCGTACCAATAACCTATGCCCGCGAGCATGGAGCAAGCCATCACAATGGCCAAAATAATGATAATTGTGCTCATGCTCTGCTCAGTTCAGCCAAAAAACTGCCTTCACGTTAACGATCCGCTCCCGATGAATGATCAATACAGGTCAATTTTGGCGAGCTGATGTCATTCTGACAAGTGAAATGTCAGATAAAATAACGCGCAAAATCATTGAATTATAAATTATTAGATTATTCCTTACTGGAATGTTATCGGGACTCCACTCAATTAAATATCGGTATTTTCTGAATTTCCCCTGCTGTCATTGACTTATTGTGAGAATTTTAATGCAGAAATAACAATATGTTGTTAGTACCCGTTAGCAAATATATGACAGCATAGTTTACCTGCGCTGTTTGTCGCACAATTGTTTGGGCTTCGGTATGCTGTGCCGATGCTGGCATTATCGCATCACAAGGTTGTGTAAAGTTTGAGGTTGATATGAAAACTCCACAGAAAAAACCTGACATCCTCAACGTCGAGACGGTGGCTCGCTCCCGGTTATTTACCATTGAAGCTGTCGATCTCGCTTTCAGTAATGGCGCGCGGCGGGTGTATGAACGGATGAAACCGTCCGAACGCGAGGCGGTGATGATTGTGCCGATTCTTGGCGATGACGTAATCCTGATTCAGGAATATGCCGTTGGACTGGAAAGCTATGAGTTGGGATTCCCCAAAGGGTTGATTGATCCCGGTGAAAACGCGTTTGAAGCGGCGGATCGCGAGTTAAAAGAAGAAGCGGGGTTCGGTGCCGCTAAACTGGAAACGCTTGGCAAACTGACCATGGCGCCCTCTTATTTCTCCAGCAAAATGAACATTGTGGTGGCGGAAGGCTTGTATGAAGAAAAGCTGGAAGGGGATGAACCTGAGCCGTTGATTGTGCGTCGCTGGCCGCTGAATAATCTGCTGGCGTTGCTTGATGAGCCTGATTTTCGCGAAGCCCGTAATGTCAGCGCGCTGTTTATGGTGCGCGAGTGGCTGGTGAAGCAGGGGCGTTTGACTTATTGATGAAGGTGTCATCTGTAGCGGCGCGATTTATCGCGCCAGTTTTATTCGATGACCATAAAAAAGCCGGCAATCTGTGCCGGCTTTTTCGATCAGAACAATTCGTGACTTTGTCCGTTGTCCATGATGGTGGTGCCCACGTCATGCACCGAGTATTCCGTCGGCTGGGTGCCGTTGATGAAATACTCCTGACGCGAATTACCGCCGCCATTGGCTAACTTGCCGGTGCTGCGATCAATGGTCACTGTCACCACGCCATCAGGTGGTGTGAGCGGTTGATCCGGCACACCATCCAGCGCGATTTTCATATACGCATCCCACGCCGGTTGCGCACTCTTCGCGCCACCTTCATAGCCAGAAATCTGGTCCGGGATAGCACCGGAAACGGTGGTGCGGCCCAGCGCGCGTGAATCATCAAAGCCGATCCAGACCGAGGTCACCACACCTGGACCATAACCGGAGAACCAGGCGTCTTTCGAGCTGTTGGTTGTACCGGTTTTACCACCGATGTCGTTACGTTTCAGGTCACGACTGGCGCGCCAGCCCGTTCCCATCCAACCCGGTTCACCAAAGATGTTGGTGTTCAGGGCGCTTTTAATCAGGAACGACAGCGGTGTGTTGATCACATGCGGCGCATACTGCTGGTCGCCTGCCGGTTGCGGCTGAGCGGGTACTTGCTCCAGCTCAGGCTGCGGCACGGTCTGGTTTTGCGCCTGATTAGACACCGCAACGTTTTCAACGCTTTCTTCGTTCAGGGCGAGGGATTTCTGCGTGTCGCCATAAATCACAGGCAGATTGCACTGCGGGCAGGCGATCTTCGGTTTGGCTTCAAACACCGTGGTCCCCTGTTCATTCACAATTTTGGTGATGAAATAGGGATCAATCAGGAAACCACCGTTTGCCATCACTGAGTAGCCGCGCACCACCTGCATTGGAGTGAACGAAGCTGCACCCAGCGCCAGCGATTCGGTATGCATAATATTCTGCGCCGGGAAGCCGAAACGTTGCAGATACTGTGCAGCGTAATCAACGCCCATCGCACGCATGGCACGCACCATTACCACGTTTTTCGACTGGCCTAAGCCCTGGCGCAAACGAATCGGTCCGTCATAGGTTGGCGGCGAGTTTTTCGGTCGCCAGTCGGTGCCGGCACCCGCATCCCAGCGAGAAATTGGGACATCGTTGAGAATTGACGCCAGTGTCAGACCACGGTCCATCGCTGCGGTGTACAGGAACGGTTTAATGTTGGAACCGACCTGACGCAGTGCCTGGGTAGCGCGGTTAAACATGCTCTGATTAAAGTCAAAACCACCCACCAGCGCGCGAACCGCACCGTCTTCAGGATTGAGCGACACCAGTGCGGAGTTCACCACAGGTACCTGACCCAGCCACCAGTCGTTGTCGACTTTGCGCACCCAAATCTGCTGACCCGTTTGCAACACCTGCGACACGCTACGCGGCGTAGGGCCTTGCAGCATGTCGGATTTGTAAGCACGCGCCCAGCGCACACCTGCCATCGTCAGTGACACGCTGCTGCCATCTTTCAGCATCGCAGTGGCTTCATCATTGCTGACGTTGGTGACAACCGCCGGGTTAAGTGGGCCATACAGCGGCAGGTCTTTCAGGGCATTCTGAATGCGGGTTTTATCCCAACTGGCTTCACCCACTTTCCACAACACGTTGGTGGGGCCGCGATAACCGTGGCGCATGTCATACGCCATCACGTTATTGCGTACCGCCTGCTGTGCCGCTTCCTGTAAACGACGCGTCACGGTGGTGTAGACCTTGTAACCATCTTCGTAGGCACTGTCACCGTAACGTTTCACCATTTCCTGACGCACCATCTCACTCAGATAAGGTGCAGCAAAGGCGATTTCCGGGCCGTGATAGCTGGCCGCCAGCGGGGTGTTACGGGCGTCGTCATACTGCTGCTGGGTGATGTATTTCTGATCCAGCATACGCGACAGCACCACGTTACGACGCGCCAGCGCACGTTGGTGCGAGTAAAGCGGGTTGAAAGTGGAGGGCGCTTTCGGCAGACCGGCAATCATCGCCATCTCACTCAGCGACAGTTGATCGACTGACTTGCCAAAATAAACCTGAGCGGCAGCACCGACGCCGTAGGCGCGGTAACCGAGGTAAATTTTATTGAGGTACAGCTCCAGAATTTCATCTTTGCTCAGCAGCTGTTCGATGCGAATCGCCAGAAACGCTTCCTTAATCTTACGCATCAGTGTGCGTTCCGGACTGAGGAAGAAGTTACGTGCGAGCTGCTGGGTAATGGTACTGGCACCCTGAGAGGCATGGCCGGACACCAGCGCAATGCTGGCAGCACGGAAAATACCCACTGGATCAACGCCATGATGCTCGTAGAAACGGCTATCTTCGGTGGCAATGAACGCTTTGATCAGCTCAGGCGGCATTTGTTGCAGGGTGAGCGGCACACGGCGTTTTTCACCGTACTGGGCGATAAGCTCGCCATCCGCACTGTAAACCTGCATCGGGGTTTGCAGGCGCACATCTTTTAATGTGTTCACGTCGGGCAACTGCGGCTCTATGTATTTGTACAAACCATAAATCGAGCCGGCTCCCAGCAAGATGCAACACACTGCAAGGATTAATAAATACTTTACGAACTTCACCTGAGATTTCCCATCTGTTGTCGTTTGGGCAGTTTATAAACAATCGCGCGGTAGTATAAAGGCAAGCCTGACGCTTTGATATACCCGGCATACTTCAAGTCCTCCAGGGGACGACTTTTGAGACAGGCGCACTGGCCCCTGACGGCTAACCTGAGAGTTTAGGCAGCAGCGCCCCTCCGAGGACACGAGATATTTCGGCTATTTACCTCTAACGATAAGGAGATCGCGCGCATGGCTTTTCAGCGCTGGCAAATTGGCCTGGATATTCAGAATGGGAAATTTTGTGCGGTGGCGATCCAGCGCCGCCGCCTGGGTTGGCAGCTCAGGTCCTGGCAACAGCGGACGCTGCCTGAAGATACGTTGAAAAATGGCGTGCTCCAGTCATCCCCCGCGTTATTGGCGGCGCTGAAGCAGTGGCGATGTCAGTTGCCAGGTCGATATTCATTGCGCGTTGGCTTGCCGCCACAGCTGGTTTTGCAACGCTCGTTGCCGCTACCTGACGTCACGCTACGTGAACCGGCGCTAAATCGTTATGTTCAGGCATCGGCGCAGCGCTTATTCCCGGTAGAACCGGCATCGTTGGCTCTGGATTATCGTGCATCTTCCGCATCAACCCAGTTATGCATCACTGCGGCACGGCGTGAAGTGATCACGCAATGGCTCGAACCATTGCAGCAGGCCGGTTTGCAACCTGATGTGTTCGAATTAAACAACCTCGCACTGGCACAGGTGGCATGGCGTTTACCTTTGCGTCATCAGCAATTATTGATTCACCCATTAACCGACCACTGGCTGTGGTATCTGGCAGGCTCTACGGCTACTTCGGGGGCGAGTACGGAACCCCTCTCTCTGGCGTATTTGCAAGCGACATTTCCAGAGATGGAGTCCGCGTTAAGTACCACACCCATGACGGGATTCACCGCGGTTCAACCCTTTTCGCTGCTGCATTATTTGCAGTTACCCCTCCCGGACAACGAAGGGGATTACACTCTCGCACTCGGTCTGGCATTACGCCCGGAGGATGCCTGATGCTGACGGTTAATCTACTTCCCTGGCGTCTCCAACAGTGGCGGCGTCAGCGTCAACAGAGCCTGATGTTCCTGGCGAGTGGTTTTGGTATCAGCCTGCTGATTTTACTGCTGTGTGGCTGGCGCGGATATCTCGTCAGTCAGCAGCACCAGGCTGAGCAACAACAACTCGCACAACGACTTGGCGAGCTTGATCAACAGCTAAGTGATCAACAGCGGTTGCGGCTGCAACGTGATGCTTTAATACAAACGCAACGCCAGCAACAGACGCGGCAATTGCAGCATTTGGCCTGGCAGCAGTTCTGGCAGCAATTACCCGAACTGATGCCGGAAACGTTGTGGCTGAGCCGCATGGAGCGCAGGCAAGGGCAACTGGTGCTGGAAGGGCTGGCGTCGAGCATGGCGGCGATTGGCGATTTTCGCCGCCTGCTGGCGAAAGTGCCACTGTTCCCGGTGATTCGTCAGGGGAACGTGCAGCGTCAGCCAGATGGCCATTACCGTTTTACCTTACGCGCACAGGTGGTGGAGGTGAAAGGTGAATGAAGGGCTTCAGCGCCTGATGCATCTGGCGCTACCGTGGCGTGCCGCCTTGCTGTTGGCGTTGCCACTGCTGGTTTTGGCGCTGGGGTGGTTGGTGGTGCTATTACCGCAACAACAGACGCGTGCCGGGCAAGAGCGCCAATTGGTACAGCAGGCACAACTTGAGCAGCAGCGCTTGCAACAACTTGCGTTGCATCCGACCGTTGCTGAGTTGCTGGTTGAGATCAGTGAGCTGCAACAACCTGCCACCTTCAGTCCACCCCAATTACTTGAAACTCTACTGGCGGCAAGGGGAACGCAACTGGAAGCCTGGCAGCCGGAAAACCAGCCGCAGCATATTGTCCTCAAACTGAACTGGCAGCAATTTACGCCGCTGTTTGCTGAACTGGCGCATACGGCGTTGCCCGTGCCGGAACGTTTTCAACTTCAGGCAGATCAGGGAACACTGATGACGCAACTTTGGCTGGAGAGCCGCGATGAGGGTTAGCGTGCTGCTGTGTTTCCTGTTGGGCAGTCCAGCGGTACTGGCGCGGGACCCTTTCCAACCGATGGCACCTGTATTCTGCCAGTCCACGATAGACCCACCGCAAGGGTGGCGGTTGCAAGGCATCGTCGGTATCCCTGATCACTATGTTGCCTGGCTGCGCTCACCACAGGGTAAAAATGTCAGATTGGAGCAACAGATGCAGTTGCCCCAAACGCCCTGGCGTGTGCAACACCTCACGGCACGCTCATTACTATTGCTGGCTGAACAGAGTTGTTCACCACAGCAAATACAGTTTCGTATAAAAGGAGGTTTCTATGTCACGGAAGACGCTATGGATGCTGGTGGTGCTGTGTCTGAACGCGCCATTGCACGCCAGTGAACAGAGATTGAGTCTGGTTTTTGACGATGCCCCAGTTGAAAACATTTTTCAGGCGCTGGCGGATTATCAGCAAACTAATTTGCTGATTGCTCCGGGGGTTGAAGGGCGGCTCTCCCTACGACTGGAAAATGTCGACTGGCAACGTGCTCTGGCGCTGGTTGCCCGACTGGCGCGACTGAGTGTGGTACAGGAAGAAGACGTGCTGCTGGTTTATCCGGAAAGCTGGCAGCAGTGGCAGGCGCAAAAAATCCAGGCGGAACGTGAGGAACAACAGCAACACATCGCATTGACACAGCAGACGGTCACTTTTTATTACGCCAATGCCAGTGATGCTGCACGTAGCTTGCAAACCGAGCGCTCGCTAATGACCTCGCGCGGCAGTGTCACCGTGGACAGCCGCACCAACAGTTTGTTGCTGCGCGACACGCCCGAGGCGTTGCAGAACACCGTAAGCTGGCTCAAAGCGCTGGACCTGCCACTGGAGCAGGTCGAGTTATCAGCCCATATCGTGACCATCAGCGAGGAGCATTTGCGCGAGCTGGGGGTAAATTGGGGGATCTCACCGGCGGAAGAGGTCACGCAAGCCCTGCGTAATCCGCAGTTGGCGATTCCGCTGGCGGTAAGCAATCCCGCCTTTCGCATGGGGGTGACACTGGGACAGGTGGGAGGTGAGTTGCTCAATCTTGAACTGAGTGCGCTGGAGCAGGAAAGCCAGATTGAAATCATCGCCAGCCCACGGCTTTTTACCTCGCATCAGCAAACCGCCACCATTAAACAGGGAACGGAAATTCCTTATGAGGTGAAATCCGGTAACAGCGGAGCGACTGCCATCGAATTTAAGGAGGCGGTCCTGGGTATGGAGGTGACGCCGGTGGTACTGGGCAATGGCCGTATTCAGTTAAAACTTCGCCTGAGCCAGAACATGCCGGGCCGCAGTATCAACACGGGTGAGCATCAAACCTTAAGTATTGATAAGCAGGAAATCGACACCCAGGTCACGCTGCGTGATGGTGAAACCCTGGCTCTGGGGGGAATTTTTCAGCAGCAGCGGGCGCAAAACGAAAATCGCGTCCCCTGGCTGGGTCAGTTACCGGTGGTGGGAAATCTTTTTCGTCATCAAACGGATGAGCGGAAGAAAAAGGAACTGGTGATCTTCATTACTCCCAGACTGGTCAGGGAAGCAGCGCTTACGACCGGATAAAGAGGAAAATTCGCTCTGTGATGCCAACTGCGTTGACGCAGGACAGGAATTAGCTTACAAGGTTTAGCGATTTTTAAACGGTGTAACGGAACGCGACAAAAAATCTCCCGATGGGCGTCAGTCACAAGCGATACTGGCGTCAGATGAACATATATCCTGAAGTTCAAGGGGTAGCGGAGGTGCGTTACCGTCTCGCGAACCACAGACCGGTCCTGTTATGAGGTCGCCGGGGGCAATTTATTCGGTTGCCAAACGGCCATGAGTGTTGAGATAATTTTTCGTCTGACTCTTGCTAACGCTCATGAGGTCTCAGTTCCTGTCCCGCCAGCTAAAGCTGAACGCGGGGTATCATCAACGAATTCTTAGTAATACCGACAAAATGGCAGAGAAACGCAATATCTTTCTGGTTGGGCCGATGGGTGCCGGCAAAAGCACTATTGGTCGTCAGTTAGCTCAGCAACTCAATATGGAATTTTTCGATTCCGATCAGGAAATTGAGCGACGTACCGGAGCGGATGTGGGCTGGGTGTTTGACGTTGAAGGCGAAGCGGGTTTCCGCGATCGTGAAGAAAAAATTATCAATGAACTGACCGAGAAGCAGGGCATCGTGCTGGCTACCGGTGGCGGTTCCGTCAAATCCCGAGAAACCCGTAATCGTCTCTCCGCCCGCGGTGTGGTCGTCTACCTCGAAACCACCATCGAAAAGCAACTTGCTCGTACGCAGCGTGATAAAAAGCGCCCATTACTGCAAGTTGACTCGCCGCCGCGTGAAGTACTGGAAGCGCTGGCAGACGAACGTAACCCGCTTTATGAAGAGATCGCTGATGTCACTATCCGCACTGACGATCAAAGTGCAAAAGTAGTGGCAAATCAGATCATCAATATGCTGGAAAAGAGTTGATCCAGCGCCTGAGGGCTAAGTCATAGGTATCGGTCATCATGGAGAAGATCACTGTCTCGCTCGGGGATCGTAGTTATCCCATCACCATTGCTGCTGGGCTGTTTAACGATCCGGCTTCTTTTTGGCCGCTGAAAGCCGGTGACAATGCGATGCTGGTCACCAACCAGACGCTGGCGCCGATCTATTTGCAGAAGCTGTCGGCACTGCTGAGTGCAGCAGGGGTGAAAGTGGATCAGGTGATCCTGCCCGATGGTGAGCAGTATAAAACGTTGGCGGTGATGGATGAGGTGTTTACCGCCTTGTTGCAGAAGCCGCATGGCCGCGATACCACGCTGATTGCGCTGGGCGGTGGTGTGATTGGTGATCTCACCGGTTTCGCTGCGGCCAGCTATCAGCGCGGCGTGCGTTTTATTCAGGTACCGACGACCTTGCTTTCTCAGGTGGATTCTTCCGTTGGTGGTAAGACCGCCGTTAACCATCCGCTCGGCAAAAACATGATAGGCGCGTTTTATCAGCCTGCCTCCGTGGTGGTTGATACCGATTGCCTTGCCACACTGCCGCCGCGCGAACTGGCGTCAGGTCTGGCGGAAGTGATCAAATATGGCATCATTCTTGATGGTGATTTTTTCCAGTGGCTGGAGCAAAATCTTGATGCTCTGCTGGCGCTGGATGAAAAAGCCATGGCTTACTGTATTCGCCGTTGCTGCGAGCTGAAAGCCGAAGTCGTGGCCGCTGATGAACGTGAAACCGGTCTGCGCGCGTTGCTGAATCTGGGCCATACTTTTGGTCATGCCATTGAAGCCCATATGGGTTACGGCAACTGGCTGCACGGTGAAGCGGTTGCCGCAGGCATGGTGATGGCTGCGCGTACCGCTGAACGTCTTGGTCAGTTCAGTGCGGCGGATACCGATCGCATTATTGCGTTGTTGCTGCGTGCCGGTTTACCGGTGCATGGTCCGGAAAGCATGGCGGCGGAAGAGTATTTGCCGCATATGATGCGTGATAAAAAAGTACTGGCGGGCGAACTGCGTCTGGTGCTGCCTCTCGCTATCGGTCGCTCTGAAGTGCGTGCAGGCGTAGCACATGATATGGTGCTGGCTGCAATTAACGATTGTCAGAAATCATTATAATACCCGCCGGGTAAAGAAAAGAGTGGTGATGCGGCGCGTCGGATGCGTGCCGTTTTACGGAGGAGGCTAAATGGATGAGTTTAAACCGGAAGACGAGTTAAAACCTGATGCCAGTGACCGTCGCCCCACACGGCCCCGCAAATCGTCGTCTGCGCCAAAAGTAAAAGTACCGGTTTCCCGTCAGCATATGATGATGGGTATCGGGATTCTGGTTCTGTTATTGCTGGTACTGGGTATTGGTTCGGCACTGAACGGCCCGGATGAAAGCAAGCCAGCGAATACCGCAGGAAGTAACAGCCCAGCTCCGGCTTCTGGCGGCGCGGAAAAGAATATTGATCTCTCCGGTTCCACCTCCATGAGCGGCCAGCAGAACACGACACCAGCGCCGGAAGGCAGCGCGTCACAACCCGCCGCGAATGCGCCAACCGCTGACAACGGCTCACAATCCATCACTATGCCTCCTGTGTCATCAACGCCGACGCAGGCTGCACCGGTAGACACGCCGGCGAATCAGCAACGTGTGACCCTGCCAGGCGATCTCAATACTGCACTGAATAATCAGCAGGGCCAGGTGGATAGCGCAGCACAGGGTGCGCAGGGCAACAGTTCATTGCCTACGGCTCCCGCGACGGTAAGCGGCAGTGGTAAAGCCATTTCCCCGCCGATCGCGCGTGAAGAAAAGCCGCGTGCCAGCAGCCAGCGTGAAACCCATACCCCAACGCATAAAGCCCCGACGGCCAGCAAGCCAGCCGTACGCGAGAGCAAACCGCAGTCGACAGTCACGCATAACGCCGCACCGGTCAGCAGTGGAGCCAGTAAGTCTCTGCCTGGCGGTAACTATACGTTGCAGTTGAGTGGCGCTTCGAAAGCGGAAAGCTTGAATGCCTGGGCGAAGAAACAGAATCTGAGCGGCTATCATGTGTATAAAACCACCCGTAATGGTCAGCCTTGGTATGTGCTGGTAAGTGGCTCCTACGCTACCCCCGCAGATGCCAAACGTGCAGTCTCTTCGCTGCCTGCCGAAGTGCGCGCGCAGAACCCGTGGGTGAAACCCCTGAGCCAGGTGAAAAAAGAAAGCGAGTAATCATTGTGGGGCCGCGTCACTGTGGCCCCGTTTTAAGCGCAAAGCTGCTGTCGGTACCGCCACAGCCAATAATTAAGATGTAATAACCACGACAGCATGAAAAAAAATCGCGCTTTCCTGAAATGGGCCGGAGGGAAATACCCGCTCCTTGATGACATTCGTCGTCACTTGCCGCAAGGCGACTGCCTGATTGAGCCATTTGTTGGTGCCGGTTCTGTGTTTCTCAACACGGATTATGACCGTTATCATCTGGCTGACATCAACAGTGACCTGATCAACCTGTACAACATCGTCAAAACCCGCACCACGGAATTTATCGACGATGCGCGTAAGTTATTCACACCGGAAGTCAACAACGCAGAGTTCTACTACGCGCAGCGGGTGGCCTTTAACGCCAGTCGTGATGTGTATCAGCGCGCCTTGCTGTTTCTGTATCTCAATCGTCACGGTTATAACGGCCTGTGCCGCTACAATTTGCGCGGTGAGTTTAATGTGCCTTTTGGCCGTTATCGCAAACCTTATTTTCCTGAAGCGGAACTGCTGTGGTTTGCTGAACGGGCGCAAAAAGCCACTTTTGTCTGCGAATCGTACGATGTTACTCTGAACCGCGCACATAAAGGCTCGGTGGTGTACTGCGATCCGCCGTATGCGCCCTTGTCGGCGACGGCCAATTTTACTGCCTACCATACCAACAGCTTCAGTATGCGCGAGCAGCAGCATTTGGCAGAACTGGCGGCCCAGCTGGCAAAAGAGAATCAGATTCCGGTATTAATTTCCAACCACGATACCCTGCTGACGCGTGAGTGGTATCGGAATGCGGTATTACATGTTGTTAAAGCCCGGCGTTCCATCAGCCGAAGCATAAGTGGTCGCACTCAGGTTGACGAACTGCTGGCGCTTTTCCGCTAGCCTGTTTCGTCCGCGACCAACGCATTACGCCAGCTCGTGCTGGCGCACAAAATTGGGAGAATCGGATGAAACAATTTTTACTGGCCCCTTCAATCCTGTCTGCTGACTTTGCCCGTCTGGGTGAAGACACCGCCAAAGCGCTGGCGGCAGGCGGCGATGTGGTGCATTTCGATGTGATGGATAACCACTACGTTCCCAATCTGACGATGGGGCCGATGGTGCTGAAAGCATTGCGCGATTACGGCATCACCGCACCGATCGATGTGCATCTGATGGTTAAACCGGTGGATGAACTCATCCCGGCCTTTGCCAAAGCCGGTGCCAGCTACATTACTTTTCACCCCGAAGCCAGCCAACATGTTGACCGCACGCTGCAACTGATCAAAGAACACGGTTGTAAAGCGGGTCTGGTGTTTAACCCGGCAACGCCACTCAGCTATCTCGATTATGTGATGGATAAGCTGGATATCATCCTGCTGATGTCGGTTAACCCTGGCTTTGGCGGTCAGTCTTTCATTCCCGGTACGCTGGATAAACTGCGTCAGGCGCGTCGTCTCATTGATCAGAGCGGCTACGATATCCGTCTGGAAGTGGATGGCGGTGTGAAGATCGACAACATCGGTCAGATTGCCGCAGCCGGTGCGGATATGTTTGTCGCCGGTTCCGCCATTTTTGGTCACCCCGATTACAAAAAAGTGATCGATGCGATGCGCAGCGAACTGGAGAAGGTAAATGGCTCATTTCACTGATATTCGCGCCCTGGCGTTTGATCTGGATGGTACGCTGGTGGACAGCGCGCCGGGCCTGGCCCAAGCCATCGATCATGCCCTGGGTGATTTGCAGTTGCCGCCGCCAGGTGTAGCGCGTGCCTCAACCTGGATTGGTAACGGTGCCGATGTGATGATGACCCGTGCGCTGACCTGGGCACTGGGCCGCGAACCGCAGGAAAATGAACAGCGTGATGCGCGCACGTTGTTCGATAAGTATTACGCCGAAACCGTGGAAGCGGGCAGTACGCTGTTCCCCCAGGTAAAAGCCACACTGGCAAAATTGGCAGATAAGGGCTTGCCGCTGGCGATCGTCACCAATAAACCGACGCCGTTTGTTGCCCCTCTGCTGGCTTCGCTGGGCATCGCTGACTACTTCTCTCTGATTATTGGTGGCGATGATGTGGTAGTGAAAAAACCGCATCCGGCAGCGATTTTCCTCGTACTGGGACGATTTGGTGTGTTGCCACAGCAATTGCTGTTTGTTGGCGATTCACGCAATGATATCCTCGCAGCCCAGGCAGCAGGCGTACCGAACATTGGCATGACCTTTGGTTACAACTACGGCGAACCCATCGCCAGCAGCCAACCCGATTTAACACTCGACTCTTTTGACGAACTTTTGCCCGCACTCGGGCTGTGATTATCAGGATATAAGCATGAGCAAACCCATCGTTTTCAGCGGCGCCCAGCCTTCCGGTGAACTGACCATTGGCAACTACATGGGTGCGCTGCGTCAGTGGGTGCAGATGCAGGATGATTTCCACTGCATTTACTGCATCGTCGATCTGCACGCCATTACCGTTCGCCAGGACCCCGCCGCGCTGCGTAAAGCGACGCTGGATACTCTGGCGCTGTATCTTGCCTGTGGCATCGATCCGAACAAAAGCACCATCTTTGTTCAGTCGCATGTCCCGGAGCATGCTCAGCTGAGCTGGATCCTCAACTGCTACGCCTACTTCGGTGAGTTGAGCCGCATGACGCAGTTCAAAGACAAATCTGCACGCTATGAAGAGAACATCAATGCCGGTCTGTTTGACTATCCGGTGCTGATGGCGGCCGATATCCTGCTGTATCAAACCAACCAGGTCCCGGTGGGTGAAGATCAGAAGCAGCATCTGGAGCTGAGCCGTGACATCGCCCAGCGTTTTAACGCGCTGTATGGCGACATCTTCAAAGTGCCGGAGCCCTTTATTCCGAAATCGGGTGCACGCGTGATGTCGCTGCTGGAGCCAACTAAGAAGATGTCGAAATCCGACGACAACCGTAACAACGTGATCGGCCTGCTGGAAGATCCGAAATCGGTGGTGAAGAAAATCAAGCGCGCGGTGACCGATTCTGAAGAGCCGCCAGTGGTGCGCTACGACATCAAAGAAAAGGCCGGGGTATCGAACCTGTTGGATATTCTCTCGGGTGTAACGGGCAAACCCGTCCCGGAACTTGAGCAGGAGTTCGAAGGTAAGATGTATGGCCACCTGAAAGGTGCCGTTGCTGATGCGGTTTCAGGCATGCTGACCGAGTTGCAGGAGCGTTACAACCGCTACCGCAATGATGAAGAATTCCTCAATCAGGTGATGCGTGATGGTGCGGCCAAAGCCCGTGCACATGCGCAGGAGACGCTGAAGAAGGTATACGAAGCGGTTGGCTTTGTTGCTCAGCCATAAGCACTAACGCAGCAAAGGTGAAACGGCGGGCCATGAGGATCCGCCGTTTTTGTTTCTCAGAACCAGCGTAGCCGATCGCGCAGTCCGACCACGCGACCGACAATAATCAGCGCCGGGCTGGTAAACTGCTGCGCCAGCGCGGCCAGTGCACCCAGCGTGCCGGTGGCAACGCGCTGCTGTGGGGTGGTACCGTTTTGCACCAGCGCTACCGGCATCTCCGCGTCCATGCCATGTGACATCAATTGGCGCTGGATCTCAGGTGCCTGCGTCAGACCCATATAAAACACCAGCGTTTGCTGCTCGGCGGCCAATTTTTGCCACTCAATGTCACCATGCTGCTGCAAATGGCCGGTGACAAAACGCACGCTCTGCGCATGATCGCGGTGGGTGAGCGGGATGCCGCTGTAAGCCGCACAACCCGATGCTGCGGTAATCCCTGGCACCACGCTAAACGGGATATGATGCTGCGCCAACACCTCCAGCTCCTCGCCGCCACGACCAAAGATAAAGGGATCGCCACCTTTGAGGCGCACCACGCGTTTACCACGCTGCGCCTGGTCCAACAGCAACTGATTAATTTCCGCCTGCGGCACACAGTGGTGACCGGCGCGTTTGCCGACAAAAATACGCTCCGCATCGCGTCGTACCAGATTGAGTATCGGATCGGATACCAAACGGTCATACACCACCACATCCGCCTGCTGGATATGTTGCAGGCCTTTCAACGTCAGCAGTCCCGCATCGCCAGGCCCGGCACCGACCAGCACCACCTCACCTTGTTGTGACAGCGGCGCATCAAACAGCGTCTTGACCAGCGCCTCCGCGCGGGGATGATCACCGTTTGCCAGCGTTTGCGCCAGACGATCGCTGGCAAAGAAGCGTTCCCAAAAATGACGACGCTGAGCGATGCTGCTAAAGCGATTTTTCACCCGCTGGCGCAGTGAACCGGCCAGTGTAGCCAGTTGGCCCAGATGCTGTGGCAGCATCGCCTCCAGCTTCTCTCGCAACAGACGAGCCAGCACCGGTGCGCGACCACCGCTCGATACGGCGATCATCAACGGTGAACGGTCGACGATGGAGGGCATGATGGCGCTGGCCTGCTCAGGGGCATCGACCAGATTGCAAAAGATACGGCGAACTTCGGCGGCTGCGCCCACCTGTTGATTCACTGCATCATCGTTGGTGGCGGCAATCACCAGCCAGCAGTCTGCCAGCCACTCTTCAGTGAACGCGCCTTGCCATAACACCACTTTCCCCTGTTGTTCCCACTGTAAGAAAGCAGGGGAAAAATCCAGCGCGCCAACGTGCAAATCAGCACCGGCCTCCAGCAGCAAGCGTGCTTTGCGTTCCGCGACATCACCGCCGCCGACCAGCAAACAACGTTTGCCCTGAAGACGGCAAAATAGGGGAAAGTAATCCATAGCTCATCCTAAAAGAGTGCTGCTGTGATCCGTAGCGGCGCGATTTATCGCGCCGCTACGGACATTGGTGTGAAAAATATTATGCGGATTTAAGTTCACTGGTCTGGGATGCTGCCCGTGGTCGTTGTGCCTGCGGCGTGGCGTACCAGTAACCGAGCCCCATCAGCACCATGCCGGAGAACATATTACCCAGCGTTACCCACAACAGGTTGTGACCGATACCCGCTAAAGTCAGGTCGGCATTATGCTGACCAAACCATGACAACGCAAAGAGCGTCATATTCGCGACAGAGTGTTCATAGCCAGAGGCGATAAAGGCCAGCAGACACCACCAGATAGCGAGGAACTTCGCGGTCCCCTCGGTGCGAACTGCCATCCAGATCGCGAGGCAAACCAGCCAGTTACACAACGCACCCTTAAAGAACAATGCGCTGGCGGTTTGCGTGGTTTTCGCCAGAGCCGCGCTGTGGATCAATGAACCCGCATTGGGCAATAGCGCGCCCGCCGCGTAGTAATACATCAACGCTACGGCCACCGAACCGATCAGGTTGCCGAGCCAGGTTTGCGGCAGAATACACCACATCTGACCGGCGCGAATGCTGCCTGCTTTGACGCCAATGGTGAGGAACATGGTGTGACCGGTAAACAACTCCGAACCGGCGATGATGACCAGCGTCAATGCCAGGCCAAAGGTCGCCCCCATAATCAGTGGTCGCCAGGCCGGATCGGCGAGATTGCCCAGAGTGAAGATCAGGATAATCGCCAGCCCGACGTAGGCACCTGCCATCGCAGCACTGATCCAGAAGGCCAGTGGATTGTGTTGGGTGGTGCGCGCAATGCGCGCCGCATTGGCGGCGCATTTTTCCAGGGTGTCAGTAAACATAGTCATGTCTCAGAAAGTAAAAGAATTTTTTCAGACGCAGATTTCAACCCGGCCCTGGCTGACGCGCACCGGATAGCTCACCACTGACCGCGCTTCATCCTCAAGACACAATCCGTCGCTCAGGCGGAAACGTTGTTTTTTCAGCGGGCTGGCAACCCATAGCGTCTGCTGATGCTCAGCAATGATGCCGCGCGACAATACGCTCGCTGCGGCAAAGGGATCGATGTTGCTCAGGGCAAACAGTTGCTCATCATCGTGGGGACGGAAAATGGCAATTTGTTGCCCTCGCACCAGTGCGCATACGCCAGTGGCGGGCAGAATTTGGTTAAGTTCACATACGGCATGCCACTGGCTCACAGATCGGCCTCCTCAATCAGGTTAACGGCAATGCGTTCGGCAGGGCGCGCCGGGCGATGTTGATCGCGCAGGTTGATATTCTGTATCAACGGATCGCGTTGGCTGCTGTTGATAAAGGTGGCGAAGTGCGCCTGCGGCTTCGCATCCCTGACCGTTGCGGCCCATTCGCATTCCACCAGGCTGCGCAGACGCGTAATTTCGCTCTCCAGTTGGCTGTTCAGGGCGAGCTTGTCATCGACGATGACGCTGCGCAGATAATCAATGCCGCCTTCCATATTTTCCAGCCATACCGAGGTTCGTTGCAGGCGGTCAGCGGTGCGGATGTAGAACATCATAAAGCGGTCCAGATAATGCAGCAGCGTGTCACGATCGAGGTCAGCGGCCAGCAGGTCGGCATGGCGTGGTTTCATGCCGCCGTTGCCGCAGACATACAGGTTCCAGCCTTTTTCAGTGGCGATCACACCAACGTCTTTGCCCTGGGCTTCAGCGCATTCGCGTGTGCAACCGGAGACGCCGAACTTCATTTTGTGTGGGGTACGGATGCCTTTGTAGCGGTTTTCCAGTTCGATGCCGAAGCCAAGGCTGTCACCGACACCGTAGCGGCACCAGGTGCTGCCAACGCAGGTTTTCGCCATACGTAACGCTTTAGCGTAGGCTTGCCCGGTTTCAAAGCCTGCGGCGATCAGCTGTGTCCAGATAGCCGGAAGATCGTCGCGCTGTGCGCCGAACAGGCCAATACGCTGTGAGCCGGTGATTTTGGTGTAGAGATGGTACTGACGCGCCACTTGGCCAATTGCCATCAACCCATCCGGGCTGATTTCCCCGCCGGGTGAGCGCGGGATCACTGAGTAGGTACCGTCTTTCTGGATATTGCCGAGGAACAGATCGTTGCTGTCCTGCAAGGGGGTCAGCTGCGGCTGAAGGATGTGCTCATTCCAGCAGGAGGCCAGCAACGAACCGATGGTGGGTTTACACACTTCACAACCATAACCCTGCCCGTACTTCGCCAGTAGCGCGTCGAACGAGGTTATCTCTTCCACGCGGATCAGGTGGTACAACTCCTGGCGTGAGTAAGGGAAGTGAGCGCACAGATGGTTTTTCACCTCGACGCCCTGACGGCTCAGCTCGGCATTCAACACCTGGGTGATCAGTGGAAGGCAGCCACCGCAACCGGTTCCTGCGCGGGTTTCTGCCTTGAGTGCTGCCACGGTGTGACAGCCCTTTTTCACGGCGCTGACAATATCGCCTTTGCTGACGTCGAAGCAGGAGCAAATCTGTGCGTTATCAGGCAGTGCATCGACCCCAATGGCCGGTTTTTCACCGCTACCTGCGGGCAGGATTAGCAACTCAGGGCGCGCTGGCAGGGGGATTTTATTCAGCGCCAGTTGCAGCAGGTTGCCGTAGTCGCTGGTGTCACCCACCAGCACCGCGCCGAGCAGGGTTTGGTTATCTTCGCTGACGATCAGGCGTTTGTAGATGGATTGTTGTTCGTCGAGCCAGACATAGCTGCGTGCGCCTGGCGTGCGGCCATGCGCATCGCCAATGCCGCCGACATCTACCCCCAACAACTTGAGTTTGGCGCTCATATCGGCACCGGTGAAGGCATTGTCGCGGCCCAGCAAGGTATCGCTGGCTACCTGGGCCATTTTGTAGCCTGGTGCCACCAGGCCAAATACCTGATTCTGCCATGCCGCGCATTCGCCGATGGCAAAGATGGCCGGATCGCGGGTCTGACAGCGATCGTCAATGGCGATACCGCCGCGTGGGCCGAGTGGCAGGCCACAGTGCTTCGCCAGTTGGTCCTGCGCGCGAATACCGGTCGAGAACACAATAAAATCGACGTCCAGTGAGCTGTTATCCTTGAAGTGCAGCGTTTTACCCCCGTGGCTGTGGTGGACAATTTCGTGCGTATTCTTACCGGTGTGCACCTTTACGCCCATCTGCTCAATCTTATGGCGCAACTGTTCGCCACCCTGACGATCGAGCTGTTCTGCCATCAGCACTGGCGCGAATTCGATCACATGGGTTTCAATACCGAGAGTTTGTAATGCGCCAGCGGCCTCCAGTCCGAGCAGGCCACCGCCAATCACGGCCCCGCGTTGACTGCGCTGTGCACAGGCTGCAATCGCATCGAGGTCTTCGATGGTGCGATAAACAAAGCAGTCGCTGCCATCCGCTCCCTGAATCGGGGGGATCCACGGGTAAGAACCGGTAGCGAAGATCAGCGTGTCATAGGGCACAACACGGCCAGTACTGGAATGAATCCGCTGCTTGTCGCGGTCAACAGCAATGGCGCGCTCACCCAGCAGCAGGTTGATCTGATGTTTTTCGTAGTAGCCTGCACTGACCAGCGAAAGCGCTTGCGCGCTGTGGTGGGTGAAATAAGCGGACAAGTGGACGCGATCATAAGCGACCCTCGGTTCTTCACAAAAAACGGTGATGGCAAATTGACTGGGTTCTGCCTTATCAATTAATTCTTCTATGTAGCGGTGACCGACCATGCCGTTGCCAATAATGACGACCTGATGTTTGCTCATATTTTCCCCAAAACGAAGGTGTATGCGGCTACCTTAGCCGTTACAAGAATGGGGTTATTGATGCATATCAAATACCCCTTTATATACTCATTTAGAGGTATGTTACTGATATTAAAAACATTCACCTCTGGGCGGTAAATCGTGCGGCCAGGGGATGTGCAAGGGACGGGTATTGACGCTATTTTAAGATGTCGCGTTTCTACAGGAGAAGGGCATGGCTAAGACGTCGCTGCAATGGATCAACAATCTGCGTTTACCCGGCCAGCAGGGGTTGTGGCAAATCGAAATCGGGCAGGGGAAAATTTCCCGTATTGTCCCACAATCGGCCGAGTGCAGCGCCCAGGAAGGTGTACTCGACGCCGAAGGCGGCCTGGCAAGCGCCCCCTTTATTGAACCGCATATCCATCTCGATACCACGCAAACCGCGGGTGAACCGGCGTGGAATCAATCCGGAACGCTGTTCGAAGGCATTGAACGCTGGGCCGAGCGTAAGGCTTTGCTGAGTCATGATGACGTAAAGCAGCGTGCAAAGCAGACGTTGAAATGGCAAATCGCTAACGGTATCCAGCATGTGCGTACCCATGTGGATGTTTCAGACCCGACGCTGACCGCGCTGCAAGCCATGCTGGAAGTGAAAGCGGAGATGGCGCCGTGGATTGATATCCAGATAGTCGCCTTTCCGCAGGAAGGTATTCTCTCTTATCCCAATGGCGAAGCCCTGCTGGAAGAGGCACTGCGCCTCGGCGCAGACGTGGTGGGAGCGATCCCCCATTACGAATTTACCCGTGAGTATGGCGTTGAGTCATTACACAAGGCCTTTGCGCTGGCGAATCGCTACGACCGGCTGGTGGATGTGCATTGCGATGAAATCGATGATGAGCAGTCGCGTTTTGTAGAAACCGTCGCGGCACTGGCTCATCGCGATGGCATGGGGGGCAGAGTGACCGCCAGTCATACCACGGCGATGCATTCCTACAACAATGCCTATACCTCACGTCTGTTCCGTCTGCTGCGCCTGTCAGGTATCAACTTTGTCGCCAACCCGTTGGTAAATATTCATTTGCAGGGCCGTTTTGACAGCTACCCCAAACGGCGCGGCATTACCCGGGTTAAGGAGTTGCTGGAGGCGAATATCAACGTCTGTTTTGGTCACGACGATGTGTTTGATCCCTGGTATCCGCTCGGTACCGCCAGCATGTTGCAGGTGCTGCATATGGGGCTGCATGTCTGCCAGTTGATGGGTTATGAACAGATTGATGCGGGGTTGCAGCTAATCACCACCAACAGCGCCAAAACCATGCAACTTAGCGGTTATGGCCTGGAGCCGGGTAATGATGCCAGCCTGATTATCCTGCCAGCCGAAAGCGGATTTGATGCGGTGCGACGTCAGGTGCCGGTGCGTTATTCGTTGCGTAAAGGCGAGCTGGTGGCAGCAACAGAGCCTGCAAGCAGTGAGATCTATCTGGGGGAAACGGAAGCGGTAACCTTTCGGCGTTGAGTTGCAGGGCGGACTGACGTCCGCCCGCGCAGGTTAGTGCGTAATATGGCCGTGCTGGCGATGTTTAGTGACAAAGCCGAGCAGTACACACATCACAAACACCACGGCGTATAAGCCGTTAGCAGTCGCCAGTGCCGCATGCGCACCGCCTTTCGCCACAATCGGACCGGTGACCACAAAGGTCAACATGGTACCGACGGTACCGCAAGTCAGGATAAAGTTGACCAGCTTCGGTGATGAGGCTTTGGTTTGCAGTGAACCCAGGGTGATGATGGTGGTGTAGATAGCGCTGGAGCTGAAGCCGAGTGTCATGATGATCCAGTGCAGCATATTGGCGTCATTGGTGCTGACAAACCAGTACATCAACACGGTGGCAATCGCCGCCAGTACCATCAGGATACGTTGCAGATCGAAGAAGCGCAGCAGGAAGCTGAACACCCACATGCCGACCATATAGGCGGTCCAGAAGTTACCTACTAACTGGCCGGCAGCAGCGATATCCATCCCCATGGTTTTGGTGGCGTATTCCGGCACCCAGGAGATGAAGCCCAGTTGGCCGAGGATGTAGCACAGCGCGGCAATCGACAGGAACAGCACGCCGATACCCCATTTCTCTTTTTCCGCCGCCTGCGTTTCGGTGTTGTTTTTCAAAACCGGGAACTCAACGCACAGCGCCAGCACGAAGATGGCGATATAAATAACGCCAATGCAGGCGTAAACCCAGTACCACGGCAGGGCGCGCGCCAGCAGGATGCCAGCGATAATCGGGAACAGCGTACCGGCCATGCTGAAGAAGGAATCAGTAAACAGCAGGCGTGAACCGCGCTGGCGACCATCGTACAGATGGGTAATGAGGAAGGTGCCGATCGACATGGTAATGCCGCTCACCACACCAAGCACAAACATGCACAGTGAGAACACCGACAGGTTGTGGCTGGTCATCAGACCAAACACCGCCAGTACCATTAGCACGAAGCCAAAGATCAACTGACGTTTTAACGGCACAATCACCATCAGCCAGGCGTTAAGGAATACCGCGACCAGAATACCGGTATTGAGAAAGGTGAAGGTGTTACTCATTTCCGAGATCGGCAGCTGGAAATACTGTGCAATATTGTCCAGTACCATCCCGGTCACAATCACCAGTGCGCCCGTCAGCGCATAAGAGAAAAAGCTGATCCAGGTAAGGCCAATACGATTACGGTTTGTCATGTGGGGGACCTGTTTTGAGCACCGAAGTTGGCAAAAAGTGTCATGAATTGTAAATGCAACTGTGATCTTAATAAACAAAGAGTGAAATAAGGTTATTAGATTTCACTAATAGTGTGATTTGCGTCACGCAAATGATTGCGTAGCCCCGAATTTCGGGCATTTGCCGCTGCCGCGTAAATATAGGTAAAACGCTGGCTCTTGTATTACATGCTCTTTACAATCAATCTCGTTTTGAGCTTGCACTTCATGGTAAGGAATCTTTCATGTTTAAACGTACTTTGACAGCGGCAGTTGCCCTGTTAGCGCTCTCATCTGTTTCCGTTTCTGCCCTGGCGGCAAAAGGCGATACTCACGTTCTGCTCACCACCTCTGCGGGTAATATCGAACTCGAACTGAATAACCAGAAAGCCCCGGTGTCGGTGAAAAACTTTGTTGATTACGTCAACAATGGTTTCTACAACAACACCATTTTCCATCGCGTGATCCCTGGCTTCATGGTGCAGGGGGGCGGTTTCACCACGGATATGCAGCAGAAGCAAACCAACGCGCCAATCAAAAACGAGGCAGATAACGGCCTGCGTAACCTGCGCGGCACCATCGCGATGGCGCGTACTGCGGAGAAAGACAGCGCAACCAGCCAGTTCTTTATTAACGTTACCGACAACGCCTTCCTTGATCACGGACAGCGTGATTTTGGCTATGCCGTATTTGGTAAAGTTGTGAAAGGAATGGACGTGGCCGATAAGATTTCTCAGGTGCCGACCAAAGATGTGGGTCCGTACCAGAATGTGCCGTCAAAACCGATCGTTATCCTCTCCGCCAAAGTTCTGCCCTGATTTTTTTGCGCGCCATTTTGCGATGGCGCCTCCTGCCGCTCTCCGGCAAAGCGAATATTTGCTGCTTATACTTAGGGCAAATTGCTTGCCGGAGGCTCTATGACCAGCAAACTGACCGACAAACAGAAAGCCACGCTGTGGCAACAGCGCCGTGCTGCCAGCTATCAGGCCAGCTGCCGTCTGGCGGGCTATATGCTGAGCGAACCGGCCATCACGCTTGAACAGGCCGACGAACGGCTGACCTCGTTAAGGAGGCAATATGGCGGATAACTCACTGGCGGTACGCGATCCCTATCTGTGGCATAACGACAGCGTGCTGAAGAATCGCCTGGATATTCACGACAGCGCCCAATTGCGTAAAGCCGAACTGGCGTTCAGCGCGGCACGGCTTGCCACCCTGGAGTTGGGGCCGCAGCGCAGGGGGATGCCATGGCTGTGTCATATTCATCGCACCCTGTTTCAGGATCTCTACAGTTGGGCCGGTGAGCTGCGCACGGTAGATATCTGGAGCGACGAGACGCCATATTGTCACTGCGCCTACATCGAGAAAGAGGGTAACAACCTGATGAGTGCACTGGCGGATGAAGACGGGTTGAGCCATCTGGCGCAGGATGAATTTGTCAGGCGTCTGGCACATTACTACTGCGAGATTTATGTGCTGCATCCGTTCCGGGCCGGGAATGGCCGCGCACAACGCATCTTCTTCGAGCAACTGGCGTTGCACGCAGGCTATTTGCTGACGTGGGATAAACTGGACCGTGATAGCTGGCGTGCGGCGATTCGCGAGGCGGTAGGTGGCGATTTAACTCTGCTCAGTGCGCAGTTTGCAAAAGTGGTAAGCCCCGCCCGCTAAAATGCGTAGAATAGCGGCGGTTTGACCTGCCTGAGGGCGCTATGCTGCTGTTAATCGATAATTACGACTCCTTCACCTGGAATCTCTACCAATACTTTTGCCAATTGGGTGCTGACGTCAGGGTGGTGCGCAACGATGCCATCACCCTCGACGAAATGGAGGCGCTACCGCTCACTCATCTGGTGATTTCGCCTGGCCCCTGCACTCCGGATCAGTCCGGCATCTCGTTGGCGGCGATCCGCCGTTTTGCTGGCCGCTTACCGATCCTTGGCGTATGCCTTGGCCATCAGGCCATTGCCCAGGTGTATGGCGCGCAGGTGGTACGCGCGCGTCAGGTGATGCACGGCAAAACGTCGGCGATTCGCCATAACGACAGCGGTGTCTTTCGTGGGTTAAATAATCCGCTCAACGTCACCCGTTACCATTCGCTGATTGTGGCGCGCGCGACCCTCCCTGAAGAGTTCGAAATTACCGCCTGGAGCCTGCGTGATGGTGAACCGGATGAGATCATGGGATTCCGCCATAAAACGCTGCCACTCGAGGGGGTGCAATTTCACCCGGAAAGCATCCTCAGCGAGCAGGGCCATCAGCTTCTGGCGAATTTCCTGAAGACTTAAGTTGTGTTTGCCTTTGTGTGATTTTTTATGCATATTTTGTGATTATAATTTCACGTCAGCTCAACAAATAATCCGATGAGGTAGGCAATGGCAGCAGAAAAGCTAGCGGTAACCCGGGAAACGTTCGATAACGTTATTTTGCCTGTTTATGCACCAGCGCAGTTTGTGCCGGTAAAAGGCAAGGGCAGCCGAGTCTGGGATCAACAGGGCAAAGAATATATCGATTTCTCTGGCGGCATCGCGGTGACTGCGCTGGGCCACTGCCATCCGGCGCTGGTGGAGACACTGAAAACCCAGGGGGAAACCCTGTGGCACACCAGCAATGTGTTCACCAATGAACCGGCGTTGCGTCTGGCGAGTAAACTGATTGCCGCGACCTTTGCTGATCGCGTGTTCTTTGGTAACTCCGGTGCCGAAGCTAACGAAGCCGCGTTTAAGCTGGCGCGCTACTACGCCTGCAAAAAACACAGTCCGTTCAAAAGCAAAATCATCGCCTTCCATAACGCTTTCCACGGGCGCACGCTGTTTACCGTATCAGTGGGTGGTCAGCCGAAATACTCCGACGGCTTTGGCCCGAAACCGGCTGATATCGTGCATGTTCCCTTCAACGATCTGGCGGCGGTAAAAGCGGTGATCGACGATCACACCTGCGCCATCGTGGTCGAACCGATTCAGGGCGAAGGCGGTGTGATGCCTGCCACTCCTGAGTTTATGCAGGGCCTGCGTGCCTTGTGTGATGAGCACAACGCGCTGCTGGTGTTGGACGAAGTGCAGAGCGGCATGGGCCGTAGCGGCAAGCTGTTCGCTTACGAACACTACGGCATCACCCCGGATATCATCACCACCGCGAAAGCGCTGGGCGGCGGCTTCCCGGTAAGCGCGATGCTGACCACCAATGAAATCGCCTCGGTGATGGCTCCCGGCGTGCATGGCACCACTTACGGCGGCAACCCGCTGGCCTGTGCGATTGCCGAAACGGCGCTCGACATCATCAACACCCCTGACGTGCTGGACGGTGTTGAATCACGCCGTCAGCAGTTTGTGGAAGCCTTGAAAGCGTTGGATAGCAAATTTGACCTGTTCACGGATATTCGTGGCAAAGGTCTGTTGATCGGTGCGGCATTGAAGCCGCAGCATGCCAGCAAGGCGCGTGACATTCTGCATGCCGCTGCCGCCGAAGGTCTGATGATCCTGACTGCTGGCAATGATGTGATCCGTTTTGTACCGTCACTGGTGATTGAACCGACCGATATCGAAGAGGGTATGGCGCGGTTCGCAGTGGCTATCGAGAAGGTGCTGGCGGCGTAACTCAGTTTTTCACCCGTAGTCCGGTCAGCCAGCGGCCATGATGTGGTCGCTGGCTCCATGCCAGAGAAGAGATGGTGTGCATCACGTTCAGGTGTTGCAGAATGCGCTTCACATGCTGCTCGACAATCGTTACCGCCCCCTCATTGATGTTTTCCGGTGCTTCCAGAATATTGCTGTCGTTACCGGGGCCATCATGCTCCAGCCGCTGCTGACAGCGTTGCAGCGCGATCTCACAGGATTGCAGATACCTTTCCGCCAACTTAGGCGTCAGCATGGTATGTTCGCGTGCCAGGATAGTCATGGCGTTGATGTGTTCGACAATAAACTGACTGTGCGTCACCCAGAGCCGCATATCTTTCAGGTACTGCGAATTGAAGCCCGGCTCGGTCATCGCCTGATTCAGCGAGTTAAACATGGCGTTATGCGCCTGGTTGACCTTGATGCGCTGATACGCCAGTTTCTCCGGTGACTGCTCCGGTCCGAGCAATAATTGCATCGCTTCCTGGTCGGCTTCCAGCGCATCGTGCGCATTCTTACGCAGTAAGCCGCTCTGCCACTGCGGCCACAGCCAAATCATGCCGCCAAAGGCAATCAGACATCCCATTAGCGTATCCATCATGCGTGGCAGCAGGAACTGCGCGCCATTCAGTGACAGCAACTGGAGCGAATACACCGCCGTCACCGTAAAGCCAATCATTGACCAGCCGTAATATTTACGTGTCACCAGATAGCTGGCGAGGGTGATCGCCAGCATAAACAACAGGGTGATGGATTCCGGTACGTCAAAGCGTAACGAGGCGGCAGCAATCAACAGCCCGGCAAAGGTGCCGAGCGCTCGGTGTTGAATTCTTACCCGAGTGGCGCTGTAGCCATTCTGGCTGACGAACATGGTGGTCATCAGAATCCAGTAAGGTTTGGGGATGTTGAAGAACAGCGCCAGCGCGCTACCAAACATCAGCATCACGGCAAAACGTGCAGCGGTGCGTAAGGCGGGGGATTTCAGCGACAGATAGCTGCGCAGCGCCGGAAAAAACGGCAGACGCCGTTGGCGATCGGCCATCAGATCACGGGTATACAGCGGTTTCTGGGTGCGCAGCACGCGCGCAATGCGGCTGAAGTGATACAGGCAGAAATTCCCCACCGGATTGTCCGGGTGCTGGCGGGCAATTTTTTCCAGCGCACCCAGCTGCTTATCCATTTGAAACCGTTCCGGCAGCTGGTGATACAAAATGGCATCGGCCAGCAAGCGCAGACGGGCGGAGATGGTCTTGGCATTCCAGCGAATCACCGCTTCAGCATGGCTCTGCTCCACCAGCTTTTGCACTTCTTCCGGCTGATGCAGGCTGACGGAGATATGTTCCTGCAAATCGAGTGCCACCTGAAAGGCACGCGTCAGGCGTTTATGGCTGTTATCGCGGCTGGCCGACAGCATATGCATTTGCTGGTAGCAGGTGGTGATCAGATCTACCGCTTTTTGCTGGCGTGCCAGCAACGGCGGCAGCGCTTTCTCCGGGTCGGTCAGCTGCGTCAACAGGGTATATTTGGCATCGCAATAATCCGCCAGCTCACGGTACAGCAGGCTCAGCGACTCGCGCATCGGCTGCTCTTTCCACAGCCAAAACCAGAACCAGTTGAACAACCCATACCACAAGGTCCCGCCGATATAGAGCAGCGGAGGCACCCAGATCGGCATACGTCCCACCAGGCTCAGGGTAAAGATGGAGGCAATCAGCGTGGCGGGTAACAAGCGGCCATGCAACGGGCTGATCTCACCCGTCACGCCCACTAATAGTGGCAGCACCAGCAGAATCAGCGGCAGGGGGACGTGATAATCCGTCAGCCACTGGATCAGAAAGCTGCCGGTCGCAAACAGGGAACCGCCAATAATCAGGCGTTTAAAAAAGCGTTTATGGGGCGTATCAAGACCGGCGATGTTGCAACAGGCGGGCACTAAGGAGAACAGCAAGCCTTTTTGCAGGTCGCCAAACAGCCAGCCGAGGGCCACGGGCAGGCACAGCACCAGCGTTTGCCGCAGGGCATAGTTCACTTCGGGATGATAGATGATTCGACGCCACATCAGCTCATCGCAGACAAAAACGGCGTGATGCTGCCATCACGCCGTGGGTGAGAAGAAATTAGCGGGTGCCGTAAACGACGATGGTTTTACCATGTGCGGAGATCAGGTTTTGATCTTCCAGCATTTTCAGAATACGGCCAACTGTCTCGCGTGAGCATCCGACGATCTGACCAATTTCCTGACGGGTGATTTTGATCTGCATCCCGTCCGGGTGGGTCATGGCATCGGGCTGTTTGGCCAGATTGAGCAGCGTCTGCGCAATGCGACCGGTCACATCAAGGAAGGCAAGGTTGCCCACTTTTTCTGATGTCACCTGTAGGCGACGCGCCATCTGCGCCGAAAGACGCATTAAAATATCCGGGTTTACCTGAATCAGCTGACGGAATTTTTTGTAGGAAATTTCAGCCACTTCGCAGGCAGTTTTGGCTCGTACCCAGGCACTACGTTCCTGACCTTCTTCAAACAGGCCAAGCTCGCCGATGAAATCCCCCTGATTGAGGTAGGAGAGAATCATCTCTTTGCCTTCTTCATCCTTGATCAGCACCGCAACGGCACCTTTCACGATGTAGTAGAGCGTTTCCGCTTTCTCACCCTGATGAATCAGGGTGCTTTTGGATGGATATTTGTGAATATGGCAATGGGACAGGAACCATTCGAGTGTAGGGTCTGTTTGCGGTTTGCCGAGAACCATTCGCTATTATCCTCTGTTGTAATCGTGCCCAAAACACAGGGGGCAGTTTTCCCTGTCAGGCGGTGAAATCGTAGAGCGCTTCCTGTTAAGGAAAATTATTCGGGTGGACTCTTAAGCCAGGCTTCTGATTCTTCCCGCCTTCGTCTATTGCGACGAAAATATTTTCAGCTCTGTTTGTAGCACAGCTTTTGCTAGCTGTCTTCTGTTGTCTCGCTTCAGCAAAAGGGCGATTAGTCTGGATTGCTGTTTCTCAGGTGAAAGCGTACTCTGGCGGCAAATCAGCCTATTCAGGAGAAAGAATAATGCAGGCACGGGTTAAATGGGTGGAAGGGCTTACCTTTCTCGGAGAATCCTCATCAGGTCACCAGATATTAATGGATGGCAATTCGGGCGACAAAGCACCGAGCCCGATGGAGATGGTGCTGATGGCGGCAGGCGGTTGCAGCGCGATTGACGTCGTGTCGATCCTGCAAAAAGGGCGCAATGATGTGAAGGATTGTGAGGTCAAACTGACCTCGGAACGTCGTGAAGAAGCGCCACGCATTTTCACACATATCAACCTGCATTTTATTGTTACCGGCAAAGCGCTGGGCGATAAAGCAGTGGCGCGGGCGGTTGATCTGTCGGCTGAAAAATATTGCTCGGTAGCGATTATGCTGGGCAAAGGGGTAGAAATCACCCACAGCTACGAGGTTATTGAACTCTAGCCCGGTCGTAACGGCGCGATAAATCGCGCCGTTACGGTTATGTTTGATTATTCGATGCGTTTGCCTTCAATCAGTCGCTGCACCAGCGGCGTCATAATCAGCTCCATCGCCAGACCCATTTTGCCGCCGGGCACCACCAGGGTGTTCATATGCGAGATAAAGGAATCCTGAATCATCGCCAGCAGATAGGGGAAGGCAATACCTTCCAGACCACGGAAATGGATCACCACAAAGCTTTCATCAAGTGATGGAATTTCACGCGCAGCAAACGGGTTAGACGTATCGACGGTGGGTACGCGCTGGAAGTTGATATGGGTGCGTGAGAACTGCGGGGTGATGAAGTTGATGTAATCTTCCATCGAACGCACCACCGAATCCATCACCGCTTCGCGTGAATGGCCGCGCTCGCTGGTGTCGCGAATCAGCTTTTGAATCCACTCAAGGTTGACGATCGGTACCACACCTACCAATAAGTCGACGTGTTCAGCCACGTTGTGCTGCTGCGTCACCACCCCGCCGTGCAAGCCTTCATAAAACAACACATCGGTGTTTTCCGGCAGCGGCTGCCACGGGGTGAAGGTACCCGGCACCTGATTCCACGGCACGGCCTCGTCATAGGTATGCAGATATTTGCGCGACTGACCAAGACCGGTTTTACCGTATTGCTTAAAGGTTTGCTCCAGCAGGCCAAAATCGTTGGCCTCCGGGCCGAAATAGCTGATATGACGGCCAAGGTCGCGCGCTTTGCGGATCGCCATGTCCATCTCAGGGCGCGTGTAGCGATGAAAACTGTCACCTTCGACCTCCGCCGCATGCAGGTTCAACTGCTGGAATATTTTGCGGAAGGCAAGGCTGGTGGTGGTGGTTCCGGCGCCGCTGGAACCGGTAACGGCAATGATCGGATGCCTGGCTGACATAACAAAGCTCCCTGTGAAGTCCGGCGATGAGCATTGTTAGCACGAAAAGCCGGGATGTGCATTAGCCGCGAAATTCACCGCGTGCCATGATATTGACGGTTTCGTGCAGTTCTGACCACACCAGTACTGCGTCACCGCGTTCCAGCTGGCGACGCACATCAGCGACTTTTTGCGCCAGACTGCGCTCCTGTTCACCGTAGTCGGTGCCTTCGCGTAATACAAAGGCTTCGATCAGGTTTTCCAGCGTTTCAGCTTCAAGTTGTTGCCACGGAATAATCACGATCATACATCCAGGTAAGTTGATAGCCACTGCGGCACGCGTTGTTCCAGCCACATTTGCGGTCGTAGCAGCGTACCGCCAACAAAGCCGACATGGCCGCCTTGCTGCGTCAGCTGATATTGAATCGAGGACGACAGTTGCTCCGGCTTCGGTATTACTGCGTCGGTCATAAAGGGATCGTCCTTAGCATGGATGATCAGCAGCGGTTTGCGTACCCCGGTCAGCAGCGGCATCGCGCTGGCACGATGATAATAATCGCCTGCGTCGACAAAACCGTGTGCTCTGGAGGTGACGGCATCGTCAAAGTCGCGCAGGCGGCGCAGGGCGCGCAGTTCGCGTAAATCGACCGGCAGGGTGCCAGGCCAGGCTTTCAACTTACGTTTAGCGTTCTTTTTCAGCTGCGTCAGCAGGTAGTGCTGATAAAAACGTGAGAAACCGTTCTCCAGCTTCTGGCTACAGGGTTCCAGCAGCAGGGGCGCAGAGATGGCGACTGCGGCATCCAGCGGCGCATCATGTCCCTCCAACCCGGTCAGACATGCCAGCATATTACCGCCCAGCGACACGCCGACGGCGGTGGTGGGGACATCGCCCCATTCCCGCTTTAACCAGCGCAGAAAGTAGCTGGCATCTTCGGTTTCGCCGGAATGGTAAATCCGGTGCAGGCGGTTCGGTTCACCGCTACACCCGCGAAAATGCATCACCACTGCCAGCCAACCGCGTGCCTGACATGCCTGCATCAACCCATGCGCATAGGGGCTGTGAAAGCTGCCCTCTAAACCATGAAACAGCACCATGCGTGGTTTGTGCGCGGCCTGAATAGGGTCTTCACTCCACGCAAGATCGACAAAATCGCCGTCCGGTAAATCGAGGCGTTGCCAGTGTGGGCGCAGAGTCACGCGCCGCCTGAGCAGACGCGGCAGCAGAGTTTGCAGATGCGGATTGCGAAAACCGCTGAGAGGAATGAAGTCCTCTTCGGGCGGGGAGTCAAAATTACTGTGGTAAACGCTTGTCTGATGCATATCTCGCTGATAGTTTCGATGGGTTTTTTGGCTTTCCTGGGTGAGGAGCACCCGAATCAACATGGAACTGAGTCTGTTTTTGTCAATGCTGGGCTTTCTCTGGGTCGCTGCGATCACGCCAGGGCCTAATAATATGTTACTTACCGCCTCCGCTGCCAACTTTGGCTTTCTGCGTTCTTTCCCGTTGTTAATCGGCATCATGATCGGTATGCAGGCGATGCTGCTGATGGTGGCCTTTGGCGTGGGTGGCCTTATCCTACTCTATCCTGCCTTACATCTGGTTCTGAAAATCGCCGGTAGCCTTTATCTGCTGTGGCTGGCATGGAAAATCGCCACGGCGGAGTATGAGCAACTGGATACGGATTCGGCCCCGCCGGTTCCAACGCCGTTCTGGCAGGGCGGGTTACTGCAACTGATTAATCCAAAGGCGTGGCTGATGGCGTTGGGGGCCGTAGCCAGCTTTAGCCTGGCGGGGGCCGCTTACCTGCACTCGGTGGTAGCAATTAGCGTCGGTATGGCGTTGGTGAATGTGGTTTCCGGGGTGATCTGGATGGGCTTCGGCTCACTGATTGGTCGTTTGCTGCGAAGCCCGCGTGCGTGGAAAATCTTTAACCTGGCGATGGGAATCCTGACCGCCGCCTGTGTGCTGTTGATTTGGCACTAAGTCAATCCGAGGCGCGTCTGACGCGCCTTTTTTGTATTTGCGTATTCTGCATAGTCTTGCCCGATGATTGCCTAAGAACCGATTTTCATTAGGGATAATTTTTAATTCCTTTATGAAACCATTACTGCTGGCGACACTGCACCCAACATAAAAATATTGGGGTGTACGATGATGGCAGTGAAGAAAACCATAACCACATTGGCAGCAGCGCTGGCGTTGCTGACCTTCCAGGTCGAGGCGGTTAACGTCACGGTGGCGTACCAGACTTCGGCGGAACCGGCCAAAGTGGCGCAGGCCGACAACACCTTCGCCAAACAGAGCGGCGCGACCGTTGACTGGCGTAAGTTTGATAGCGGAGCCAGCGTGTTGCGTGCGCTGGCGTCTGGCGATGTCCAGATTGGCAACATCGGCTCCAGCCCGCTGGCGGTAGCGGCCACTCAGCAACTGCCGATCGAGGCCTTCCTGTTGGCTTCGCAGCTCGGAAATTCCGAAGCGTTGGTGGTGAAGAAATCCATCAACAATCCCAAAGATCTCATCGGTAAACGGATTGCCGTCCCCTTTATCTCCACCACCCATTACAGCCTGCTGGCGGCGCTGAAACATTGGGGTATCAAACCCACGTACGTCCAACTGGTGAACCTGCAACCCCCCGCGATCATTGCCGCCTGGCAGCGTGGCGATATTGATGGTGCCTACGTCTGGGCACCGGCAGTTAACGAACTGGAGAAGGATGGCAAGGTGCTGACCGATTCCTCGCAGGTGGGCAAATGGGGCGCGCCGACGCTGGATGTCTGGGTGGTGCGTAAAGACTTTGCCCAGCAGCATCCAGAAATTGTCACCGCCTTTGCCCGCAGCGCCCTGGACGCGCAGAGAGCCTACATCGACAACCCACAACAGTGGCTGAAGCAGCCGGATAACCTCAGCAAGCTGTCACGTCTGAGCGGCGTGCCGGAAGCGCAGGTGCCGGGACTGGTGGAAGGCAACACCTATCTGACCGCGCAGCAGCAACTGGAGCAGCTCGGCAATCCGGTGAACAAGGCGATTGTCGATACCGCGCACTTCCTGAAAGAGCAGGGCAAGGTGCCGGACGCCGCCAGTGATTACAGCAGCTTCGTGACTACCCGCTTCGTTGCCCCCTTAGTGAAATAACCGGAGGTCCTATGCTCAGCATCACCCATCTTAATGCGCGTTACGCCGGACAACCTGCGTTGCAGGATATCAATCTGCAACTGGATCAGCGTGAACTGCTGGTGGTGCTGGGACCGTCAGGCTGTGGCAAAACCACACTGCTGAATTTAATCGCCGGATTCCTGCCGCTGGAGTCAGGCAGCATCACGCTGGATGGCAAATCGGTTAACGGGCCGGGCGCTGAACGTGGCGTGGTGTTTCAGAACGAAGGGCTGCTGCCGTGGCGCAATGTGATCGACAACGTGGCCTTTGGTCTGCAACTGGCGGGGATGGCAAAAGCGGAGCGTTATAGCATCGCGCGTCGTCTGATTCGCAAAGTCGGGCTGGAGGGAGCGGAAAAGCGTTTTATCTGGCAGCTCTCTGGGGGTCAACGTCAGCGCGTGGGGATTGCGCGTGCGCTGGCGGCTGACCCTCAGCTGCTGCTGTTAGATGAACCCTTCGGCGCGCTTGATGCCTTTACCCGTGAACAGATGCAAACCCTGTTACTGACGCTGTGGCGCGATACCGGCAAGCAGATCCTGCTGATTACGCATGACATTGAGGAAGCGGTGTTCCTCGCCAGTGAGCTGGTGCTGCTGTCGCCAGGGCCAGGACGCGTGGTGGAGCGGCTGAAGCTCGATTTTGGTCAACGCTTCGCTGACGGGGAACCCTGCCGCAGCATCAAATCCGATCCGGCGTTTATTGCACGCCGCGAATACGTGCTGAATCAGGTGTTTGCCCAGCGGGAGGCGTTTGCATGAGCGCATTAATTGATGACAAAGCACGGGCGGCGCGCCGTCGCCGTGGCCTGCGTTGGCCGTTTTCCCGTCAATTGTCGCTCAGTTTGCTGAGCGTCGCGGTGCTGTTGCTGGTGTGGTGGGGCGTTACGGCATTGGGATTGATTGCGCCGCTGTTTCTGCCTGCGCCGCAGCAGGTGCTGAAAAAGCTGCTGTTGATTGCCAGCCCGCAGGGTTTTATGGATGCCACGCTCTGGCAGCATCTCGGTGCCAGCCTGACGCGTATGCTGGTGGCGCTGTTTTTTGCGGCGCTGATCGGCATTCCGGTTGGGATTGCGATGGGGCTGAGTCCGGCGATTCGTGGGCTGCTCGATCCGTTGATTGAACTCTACCGCCCGGTGCCGCCGCTGGCTTATCTGCCGTTGATGGTGATCTGGTTCGGCATTGGCGAAAGCTCAAAAATCTTACTGATTTACCTGGCGATTTTCGCGCCTGTCACCTTGTCCACGTTGGCCGGGGTGAAAAATGCGCAGCAGGTACGTATCCGTGCCGCACAGGCGCTGGGTGCCACGCGCTGGCAACTGTTGCGCTGGGTGATTCTGCCGGGGGCGTTGCCGGAGATCCTGACCGGGCTGCGTATCGGCCTCGGAGTGGGTTGGTCAACGCTGGTCGCCGCCGAGTTAATTGCCGCCACGCGCGGCCTCGGTTTTATGGTGCAGTCAGCCGGGGAGTTTCTGGCGACGGATGTGGTGCTGGCGGGCATCCTGGTGATTGCGTTGATCGCGTTTAGTTTAGAACTGGGCCTGCGCGCTTTGCAGCGCCGCCTGACGCCGTGGAATGGAGAGCAACAATGAACGAACGTGTGACTTTAAGCGCACTGGGGCCGAATATCGGTGCGCAAGTGAGCGATGTGGATCTCAGTCGCCCGCTGAGCGATGCGCAATTTGAACAGCTTTATCATGGCCTGTTGCGGCATCAGGTGTTGTTCCTGCGTAATCAGGTGATTACCCCGGAGCAGCACCGTGCGCTGGCGATACGCTTCGGTGATTTACATATTCATCCCGTCTATCCCCATGCGCCGGGCGTGGAGGAAATCATCGTGCTGGATACCCATCAGGATAATCCACCGGATAACGACAACTGGCACACTGATGTCACCTTTATCGAAACACCCCCGGCGATTGCCATTCTGGCTTCTAAGCTGTTGCCGGAAAGCGGCGGTGATACGTTGTGGGCCAGCGGCATTGCGGCGTATGAGGCGTTATCGGAACCCTTTAAGACGTTGTTGGCCGGGTTGCGGGCCGAGCACGATTTTAAAAAGTCTTTTCAGGAGTTCAAATATCGCAAAACCGCCGAGGAACATCAGCGCTGGCAGCAGGCGGTGGCGAAACATCCGCCGGTGACGCATCCGGTGATCCGTACTCACCCGGTTAGCGGGCGTAAGGCGTTATTCGTCAATGAAGGATTTACCACGCGGCTGATTGGGTTGAGTGAGAAGGAGAGCGATGCCCTGCTGGGCTTCCTGTTCGCCCATATTACGAAGCCGGAGTTTCAGGTGCGCTGGCGTTGGCAGGAGAATGATGTGGCGATTTGGGATAACCGTGTGACGCAGCATTACGCTAATGCGGATTATTATCCGGCGCGGCGGGTGATGCAGCGCGCGACGGTTTTAGGCGATGTTCCGGTGTAACACGTCCGTATCGGCGCGATAAATCGCGCCGATACGGAATGGGCTGTTATGGTGCGGCCAGCATTTGCTCCAGCTGCTCTTGCGCATCCAGCCACGCCATTTCCACCTCTTCCAACGCCGATTTACTCTCTGCCTGGCGCTGAAGCGCAGCGGTCAGATCCGCTTTGCGGCTCTGATCATAAATTGCGCTGTCTGACAGCAGCAGCTCAGCTTCACTCAACTGGCTCTGCCACTTGGCCATCTGCTTTTCGAGTTTCTCAATCTCTTTACGCAGCGGCTGAGTCTGGGCGCGCAGTTCGGCGTCACGGCGCTTCTGATCTTTACGAGCCTGGGCGCTGTTGCCGCTATCCTGCCTGGGAGCGGCATCCTGTTGCGCCTGCTGTTTTTGCAGGTCGCTCAGCCACTGCTGGTAATCTTCCAGGTCACCTTCGAAGATATCCACTTTACGATCGTGTACCAGATAGAGGTCGTCAGTGGTGGCGCGCAGCAGATGGCGGTCATGCGACACCACCACCAGGGCGCCTTCAAAATCAATCAGCGCTTCGGTCAGAGCCTGACGCATATCGAGATCGAGGTGGTTGGTCGGTTCGTCGAGCAACAACAGGTTGGGACGCTGCCAGACGATCAACGCCAGTACCAGACGGGCTTTCTCACCACCGGAGAAGCGTTCGGTCACTTCACTGACTTTATCACCCTGGAAGCCAAAACCACCCAGATAATCACGTAGTTGCTGCTCCAGCGTTTTCGGCGCGATACGTGCCAGATGCTGCAATGGTGACTCATCGGCACGTAAAAATTCCAACTGGTGCTGCGCGAAGTAACCCAGTTTGATGCCTTTCGCCAGACCAATTTCGCCATCGATGGGGGATAGCTCACCGGCCAGCAGTTTGATCAGCGTCGATTTACCCGCGCCATTCCGCCCCAGCAGGCCAATACGCGAACCCGGCACCAGGTTAAGTTTGATGGCGTCAAGAATGATGCGATCGCCGTAGCCCGCAGTCACTTTTTCCATTTTTAACAATGGATTCGGCAGGCTTTCCGGTGGACGGAAGCTAAAGCTGAACGGGTTATCAACGTGTGCCGGGGCAATCAGTTCCATGCGCTCCAGCATTTTGATACGACTCTGCGCCTGTTTGGCTTTAGTGGCCTGCGCGCGGAAACGATCGATATAACTTTGCAGGTGCGCCACTTTTTCCTGCTGGCTTTGATACAACGCTTGCTGCTGTGCCAGTTTGGCGACGCGCTGACGTTCAAACGAGCTGTAGTTACCGGTGTACTCAAACATCGTTTGCTGTTCGATGTGGATGATCTTATCCACCACCGGATCGAGGAAGTCGCGGTCGTGCGAGATCAGGATCAGGGTGCCTTCGTAGCTTTTCAGCCAGCGTTCCAGCCAGATCACCGCATCGAGATCGAGGTGGTTGGTCGGTTCATCAAGCAGCAGCAAATCGGAACGGCACACCAGCGCTTGCGCAAGGTTGAGGCGCATACGCCAACCACCGGAGAAGTCACTCACCGGGCGTTGAAGCTGTTCCTGGTTGAAACCCAGACCGTGCAACAGGCTTGATGCGCGGGCATGGATACTCCATGCCTGTACGGCATCCAGCTTGCCATGCAGCAGCGCGATGGCATTGCCGTCATTGCGTGCGTTGGCATCGGCTAATTCGGACTCCAGCTGACGATATTCGCGGTCGCCATCGATAACATATTCCAGCGCGGCTTTGCTCAGCGCCGGGGTTTCCTGATTGACCCACGCCAGCGCCCAGTTGCCCGGGAAGGTGGCGCTACCGGCATCGCTGCTCATTTCACCTTTGAGCAGCGACAACAGCGTGGATTTGCCGCAGCCGTTTTTACCCACCAGGCCCACTTTCTGGCCAGGGTTAATGGTCGCAGTTGCGTTATCCAGCAGCACATTGGTGCCGCGACGAATTTGTAACGAGGAGAAGACAATCATAAGCGCCGTATCGTCAGAATATGTTAATTTACTGGCAACATAATTAGATGAACTGTTAGTTGCGTCGAGCATGGTAGCGGAATTCCTGCGCTATGACGACGCTTTGGAGGGGAACGATGTCGCAGCCACCCAAAATCCTGCTGCTTTACGCCCATCCGGAATCACAGGATTCGATTGCTAATCGGGTTTTGCTGCAGTCGGCTATGGAACTGGACCACGTCACGGTGCACGATTTATACGCCCACTATCCGGATTTTTTTATCGATATTCACTATGAGCAGCAACTGCTGCGTGAACATCAAATCGTGGTTTTCCAGCATCCGCTTTATACCTACAGCTGCCCGGCGCTGCTGAAGGAGTGGCTGGATCGCGTGTTGTCGCGTGGCTTTGCCAGCGGCGTGGACGGCAATGCGCTGGAGGGGAAATACTGGCGTAGCGTGGTCACCACCGGTGAGCCGGAAACCGCCTATTCGCAACAGGGACTGAACCGCTACCCGATGAGTGACATCATGCGGCCGTTTGAGCTGACGGCACAGATGTGCCGTATGCACTGGATGACACCGATGGTGATCTACTGGGCGCGGCGTCAGACACCGGCAGTGCTGCGTAATTTTGCGCAGGCTTACAGCGACTGGCTTTCTGCGCCGTTGCCGCAGGGAGGTGTCTGATGGAAGGTCAAACGTTGCTGACTGCGGGTGTCATCTATCTGGTGGCGGCGGTGCTGATTGTGCCGATCGCCGCGCGGCTGGGTATTGGCGCGGTGCTGGGTTATCTGCTGGCGGGTATTGCCATCGGCCCCTGGGGGCTGGGTTTCATCAGCGATGTGGATGAGATTCTGCACTTCTCCGAACTTGGCGTGGTGTTCCTGATGTTTATCATCGGCCTTGAGCTGAACCCGGCAAAACTCTGGGCGCTGCGGCGTTCGATTTTTGGTGTGGGTGCGGCCCAGGTGCTGATTTCTGCGGCGATTCTCGGTGTTCTGCTGTGGCTGACCGATTTCTCCTGGCAGGCGGCGGTGATTGGCGGTATCGGTCTGGCGATGTCATCCACCGCGATGGCGTTGCAGTTGATGCGCGATAAAGGGATGAACCGGAGTGAAGCCGGGCAGCTCGGTTTCTCGGTGCTGTTGTTCCAGGACCTGGCGGTGATCCCGGCGTTGGCGCTGGTGCCCCTGCTGGCGGGTGGCGACAGCGGCCATGTGGACTGGCTGAAGGTTGGCATGAAGGTGCTGGCCTTTGCCGGGATGCTGATTGGTGGCCGTTTCCTGTTGCGTCCTATTTTCCGCTTTATCGCTGCCTCCGGTGTGCGTGAAGTCTTCACGGCAGCTTCGTTGTTGCTGGTGCTCGGCTCCGCACTGTTTATGGATGCCCTGGGCCTGTCGATGGCGCTCGGGACCTTTATCGCCGGTATCTTGTTGGCAGAAAGTGAGTATCGCCATGAACTGGAAGTGGCGATCGAACCGTTTAAGGGGCTGCTGCTGGGGTTGTTCTTTATTTCCGTCGGCATGGCGCTCAACCTCGGCGTGCTCTACACCCACATCCTGGAAATTCTGCTGGGCGTGGTGATCCTGGTGATGGTGAAAACGCTGGTGCTGTATGTGCTGGCGCGGGTATATGGCCTGCGCAGTTCGGAGCGTCAGCAGTTTGCCGGGGTGCTGAGTCAGGGCGGGGAATTTGCCTTTGTGCTGTTTTCGGCGGCCGCGTCGGCGAAGCTGTTTAGTGGCGATCAACTGCCGTTGTTGCTGGTGACGGTGACGCTGTCGATGATGACCACGCCGCTGCTGATGCAGGGGATTGATCGTCTGCTGGCGCATCGCTTTAATGAGGCGGAAGACGATAGCGAGAAGCCCTTTGTTGAAGATGATCAGCCGCAGGTGATCGTGGTCGGTTTTGGTCGTTTCGGACAAGTGGTGGGGCGTTTGCTGATGGCAAACAACAAACGCATCACGGTGCTGGAACGCGATATCTCGGCCGTCAGCCTGATGCGTAAATATGGCTACAAGGTTTATTATGGCGATGCAACCGAGCTGGAGCTGCTGCGAGCGGCGGGTGCGGCAACGGCGCAATCGATCGTTATCACCTGTAATGAGCCGGAAGATGCCATGACTATTGTGCATCTCTGCCAGCAGCATTTCCCACAACTGAAGATTTTGGCGCGGGCGCGTGGTCGTGTGGAAGCACACGAGCTATTGCAGGCGGGCGTGACGCTGTTCTCGCGTGAAACCTTCTCCAGTGCGCTGGAATTGGGACGCAAGGCGCTGATCTCGCTGGGTATGCATCCGCATCAGGCGCAGCGCGCGCAACATCATTTCCGTCGTCTGGATATGCGTATGCTGCGTGAGTTGATGCCTAACCAGCAAACCGATAGCGCGACCGTTTCACGCGTGCGTGAGGCGCGGCGCGAGCTGGAAGATATCTTCCAGCGCGAAATGCAGCATGAGAAGCGTCAGTTTGATGGCTGGGATGATGAGTAACTACACTTACCTTATCCGTGTGTAACGGGCAGGAATCAGTATGCGTAAACGTTTTATTGCCGGTGCGGTGTGCCCGCACTGTCAGCAGAAGGACACGCTGGCGATGTGGCGTGAAAACAATGTGGACGTGGTGGAATGCGTGAAGTGCGGGCATCAGATGCGCGAAGCCGATAAGCAGGTGCGCGATCAGGTACGCAGTCAGGAGCAGGTGATCGGCATTTTTCATCCCGAGTAGCGTGATGGCGCAGCTTTTTTTAAGCTTAAACTTACAGCGGGATTGAATTCCGCTACAATCGGCGCCATTAACGCTGAGCAGTATGCGGCATTGCGTTGTCAGCATCCTCAGTCTTGAACCTTTCTGGTTGGTGTTTTTGCTCGCAAAAATGGACCAATGAGACGGGATTCGCAGTTCTCAACGGTTAGGAGATATCATGAAAGTAGCAAAAGACCTGGTGGTGAGCCTGGCGTATCAGGTTCGTACCGAAGACGGTGTGTTGGTTGACGAGTCACCGGTGAGTGCACCGTTGGACTATCTGCACGGTCATGGTTCCCTGATTTCTGGTCTGGAAAAAGCGCTGGAAAATCACGCGGTAGGTGACAAGTTTGACGTGCATATCCCGGCAAACGACGCTTACGGTCAGTACGATGACAATCTGGTGCAGCGTGTACCGAAAGATGTCTTCATGGGCGTGGACGAATTGCAGGTTGGCATGCGCTTCCTGGCAGAAACCGACCAGGGTCCGGTACCGGTTGAAATCACTGAAGTTGAAGACGAGCATGTTGTGGTTGATGGTAACCATATGCTGGCGGGTCAGAACCTGAACTTCAACGTTGAAGTGGTCGCGATTCGTGAAGCGACGCCGGAAGAACTGGCGCACGGTCATGTTCACGGTGAACACGGTCATCACCACGATCATGATCACGACCACGGTCATGATCACGGCCAGGGCGGCTGCGGCGGCCACGGCGGTTGCGGTTGCAACCACTAAGTATTTCAGGGCCACCTTCGCGGTGGCCTTTTCTTTAGTAGTGCGGTGGTGGGGTTTCTTCAGATTGCGATGCAATCATGGATGGCGCGGCTGCCTTCACTTTATCGACCAACAGACGCACCTGCTCGCGCAGTTTGCTCATCTCCAGTTCATGTTGAACCACCGTCTGATTGAGCTGATCAATGGTGTGTTCCTGAAAAGCCAGTTTGCTTTCCAGCGCCTCAAGGCGTTGCTCCCATTCTGCTTGTTCCATCACCACTCCTCATATTACGGTGCTTGCGTATTGCGGGCGAGATTCTACGTGTTTTACCCCGGAATCGTCTGGTTTTTTGCGTAAATCCACAGGGGTGCTTGAATCTGGACATTATGCCACCATCTCTGATGAAACTTCCTGATGCAAAAAAGGTCAGAGGTTGACCGGATAATTACGTTGTGGGAGTGTTCGCCGCTGCCACGTAAAGTTATAGTGTGGGCCACAGTCCGCAATGATTCCCGAGGCGAGAGGCTTCGGTTTTGGAGAAAGGATGAAATCACTGTTTAAAGTCACATTGTTAGCTACCACAATGGCCATCGCACTGAATGCCCCGCTGGCAATGGCCGCTGAAGCGACCACCGCCCCGGCTGATGCTGCTCAGGCTGCGCCGCAGGCACCGAAAAATGCTGCCTTCAAAAATGAAGATCAGCAATCAGCCTATGCGCTGGGTGCTTCTCTGGGTCGCTACATGGACAACTCTCTTAAGGAACAAGAGAAACTGGGCATCAAACTGGACAAGCAACAGCTGATTGCTGGTGTTCAGGACGCGTTCGGCGGCAAGAGCAAACTCTCTGATGAAGAGATCGAGCAAACTCTGCAGGCGTTTGAAGGCCGCGTGAAAGGCGCTGCTCAGGCGAAGATGGAAAAAGACGCGAAAGAGAATGCTGATAAAGGCACCGCTTTCGCTGACAAATTCGCCAAAGAGAAAGGCGTGAAGAAAACTGAGTCTGGCCTGCTGTACCAGGTTGAGAAAGAAGGTACTGGCGACGCACCGAAAGACAGCGATACCGTGGTGGTGAACTATAAAGGCACCCTGATTGACGGTACCGAGTTCGACAACTCCTACACCCGTGGCGAGCCGCTGTCATTCCGTCTGGATGGTGTGATTCCAGGCTGGACCGAAGGTCTGAAGCATGTGAAGAAAGGTGGCAAGATCAAGCTGGTCATCCCACCGCAGTTGGCCTACGGTAAAAACGGCGTGCCGGGTATTCCGGCGAACTCTACGCTGGTGTTCGATGTTGAGCTGCTCGACATCAAACCGGCGCCGAAAGCCGATGAAAAAGCACAGGCTCCGGCCGCTGCTGATAAGAAAGCGCAGTAATCTGCCTACCGCCGCCTCAGTGCGGCGGTTTCATTTCTGATGGATGACAAAGCTCTGGCATAACCCGGCGACATTTGCCAGACTAACGCCTGCACAACTACTACTATCAAAATGAGTCTGCCCCAGAGCTGCCGTGACAGGCTCCAGCCATTTAGGGTGATGTCTTCGATGTCTAATCCATTCAATCCCGGTGAACTGACTGACTTCGATTTACTGGAGCAACGTCCGTTTGAGCAAGCAGACTACGATATCCTGAAATCCTATGAGGCTGTCGTCGATGGCCTGGCGATGCTGATTGGCTCGCACTGTGAAATCGTGCTGCATTCACTGGAAGATTTAAAATGCTCCGCTGTGCGTATCGCCAATGGCGAACACACCGGACGTAAAGTCGGATCACCGATTACCGACCTGGCGCTGCGCATGTTGCATGACATGCACGGTGCGGATAGTAATGTCTCAAAAGCCTACTTCACCCGTGCCAAAAGTGGCGTACTGATGAAGTCGGTGACGATTGCTATTCGTAATCGCCAGCAGCGGGTCATTGGCCTGCTGTGTATCAACATGAACCTTGATGTGCCTTTCTCGCAGATTATGTCGACCTTTATGCCGCCAGAGATGCAGCAGGTCGACTCTAACGTAAACTTTGCCAGCTCGGTAGAAGACCTGGTGATGCAAACGTTGGAGTTCACCATTGAGGAAGTGAGCGCCGATCGCAATGTATCCAACAATGCCAAGAATCGGCAGATTGTACTTAACATGTACGAGAAGGGCATTTTCGATATTAAAGACGCGATTAATCAGGTTGCCGATCGCCTCAATATCTCCAAACACACGGTGTATCTCTATATTCGTCAGTTTAAAAGCGGCGATTTTCAGGGACAGGATCGTTAATGCGCTACACCCTGCTGGTCACCGGCCCGGCTTACGGTACCCAACACGCCAGCAGCGCGTTGCTATTCGCCCGTGCATTGTTACAGGCCGGGCATCAGCTTGAGAGCGTGTTTTTTTATCGTGAAGGTGTGCTGAATGCCAATCAACTGACGGCACCCGCCAGTGATGAAGTCGATATGGTGCGCGAGTGGCAGCAGCTTCAGCAATCGCACGGTGTAGCGTTGAATATTTGCGTGGCTGCGGCGTTGCGGCGTGGTGTCACTGACGCTCAGGAAGCTGCGCGCTTGCAGTTGGCAGGCAGTAATCTGCAACCCGGATTCGTATTAAGCGGGCTTGGCGCATTGGCGGAAGCCTCACTGACCTGTGACCGTTTGGTGCAATTCTGATGAACCGTGTGGCTTTTCTTTTTACTCAACCTCCCCATGGCAGCAGCGCAGGCAGGGAAGGGCTGGATGCGGTGCTGGCTACCGCTGCACTCAGCGAGGATATTGCGCTGTTTTTTATTGGCGATGGGGTACTGCAACTTAATTGCGATCAACAGCCTGAGCCGATTCTGGCACGTAACTATATCGCCACCTTTGGCGTGCTGGCGCTTTATGATATCGACCAGTGTTTTGTCTGTGAGGAATCACTGCACACACGCGGATTCAACGCTGCGTCACCGCGTGTGATACCCGCTGAGGTGCTGGACGCGGCTGCGCTACGCCAGAAACTGGCGACTTATCATCGCATCATTCGCTTCTGAGACTTCACCATGCTCTACACCCTTATGCATTCACCCTGGCAATGCGATATCGATACCTTATTGTTGCTGCTGGAGCCGCAGGATGATCTGTTGCTGCTCCAGGACGGCGTGACGGCCGCGTTATTGGGTAGTGCCATGCTGGAAAAGTTACAAAACACCCCGGCAAAACTTTGGGTGTTGCAGGAAGATGTGGTGGCGCGTGGCCTGGTTGAACAAATTTCGACCAGCGTAACCTGCGTGGACTATACTGAATTCGTTGCTTTAACGGCGAAGCACCAGCAGCAAATAGCCTGGTAGTACGCTAAAACCTGGTTATTTCTTGACACCCTTTTGACACAGCCCTAAAATTCTGCCTCCTCGTAGTAATACGAGGCGATTTATTACGTGTTTACGAAGCAAAAGCTAAAGCAAATCCAGGAGCTATTTAATGGCAACAGTTAACCAGCTGGTTCGCAAACCACGCGTCCGCAAAGTTGCAAAGAGCAACGTGCCGGCGCTGGAAGCTTGCCCGCAAAAACGTGGTGTTTGTACTCGTGTGTACACCACTACCCCGAAAAAACCTAACTCAGCGCTGCGTAAAGTTTGCCGTGTGCGTCTGACTAACGGTTTCGAAGTGACTTCCTACATCGGTGGTGAAGGTCACAACCTGCAGGAGCACTCCGTGATCCTGATCCGTGGCGGTCGTGTTAAAGACCTGCCAGGTGTGCGTTACCACACCGTTCGTGGCGCGCTGGACTGCTCAGGTGTTAAAGACCGTAAGCAGGCTCGCTCCAAGTATGGCGTGAAGAAGCCAAAGGCTTAATGGTTCTCCGTTAAGTAAGGCCAAACGTTTTAACTTAAATGTCAAACTAAACTCGTAGAGTTTTGGACAATCCTGAATTAACAACGGAGTATTTCCATGCCACGTCGTCGCGTCATTGGTCAGCGTAAAATTCTGCCGGATCCTAAGTTCGGATCAGAGCTGCTGGCTAAATTTGTAAATATCCTGATGGTAGATGGTAAAAAATCTACCGCTGAATCAATCGTTTATACCGCTCTTGAGACCCTGGCTCAGCGTTCTGGTAAAAACGAGCTGGAAGCCTTTGAAGTAGCCCTCGAAAACGTACGTCCGACTGTCGAAGTTAAGTCACGTCGCGTTGGTGGTTCTACCTATCAGGTACCAGTAGAAGTCCGTCCGGTTCGTCGTAATGCTCTGGCAATGCGTTGGATCGTAGAAGCTGCTCGTAAACGCGGTGATAAATCTATGGCTCTGCGCCTGGCGAACGAACTTTCTGATGCTGCAGAAAACAAAGGTACTGCAGTTAAGAAACGTGAAGACGTTCACCGTATGGCAGAAGCCAACAAGGCGTTCGCTCACTACCGCTGGTAACAGCCACGTAGTTGTTGTTAAACCAGCGGGCGCTCAAACGGCCAACCCGCTGGGGTCGACTAACTTTGAACGTCCGAAAAACCGAGGAATAAAATGGCTCGTACAACACCCATTGCGCGCTACCGTAACATCGGTATCAGTGCACACATCGACGCCGGTAAGACTACCACTACCGAGCGTATCCTGTTCTACACCGGTGTTAACCACAAAATCGGTGAAGTACACGATGGCGCAGCAACAATGGACTGGATGGCGCAGGAGCAGGAGCGTGGTATTACCATCACCTCCGCAGCGACTACTGCGTTCTGGTCAGGTATGGCTAAGCAGTTTGAGCCGCACCGCATCAACATCATCGACACCCCGGGACACGTTGACTTCACCATCGAAGTAGAACGTTCCATGCGTGTGCTCGACGGCGCAGTAATGGTTTACTGTGCAGTAGGTGGCGTGCAGCCGCAGTCTGAAACCGTATGGCGTCAGGCTAACAAATACAAAGTTCCGCGTATTGCGTTCGTTAACAAAATGGACCGCATGGGTGCGAACTTCCTGAAAGTTGTAGGTCAGATCAAAACCCGTCTGGGCGCGAACCCGGTTCCGCTGCAGCTGGCTATCGGTGCAGAAGAGAACTTCACCGGTGTTGTTGACCTGATCAAAATGAAAGCTATCAACTGGAACGATGCTGACCAGGGTACTACCTTCGTTTACGAAGATATCCCGGCTGACATGCAGGACCTGGCTGAAGAATGGCGTTCAAACCTGATCGACTCTGCTGCCGAAGCTTCTGAAGAGCTGATGGACAAGTACCTGGGCGGCGAAGAGCTGACCGAAGAAGAGATCAAAGGCGCTCTGCGTCAGCGCGTACTGAACAACGAGATCATCCTCGTGACCTGTGGTTCTGCATTTAAGAACAAAGGTGTTCAGGCGATGCTGGATGCGGTTGTTGAGTTCCTGCCAGCTCCGACCGACGTACCGGCAATTAACGGTATGCTGGACGATGGTAAAGATACTCCGGCCGAGCGTCACGCTAGCGATGATGAGCCTTTCTCTGCACTGGCGTTCAAAATCGCAACTGACCCGTTCGTGGGTAACCTGACGTTCTTCCGCGTGTACTCTGGTGTGGTTAACTCCGGTGACACCGTGCTGAACTCAGTGAAATCTGCGCGCGAGCGTTTTGGCCGTATCGTTCAGATGCACGCCAACAAGCGTGAAGAGATCAAAGAAGTTCGTGCGGGCGACATCGCTGCAGCAATCGGCCTGAAAGACGTGATCACCGGTGATACCCTGTGTGATCCAAACGCGCCGATCATCCTGGAGCGTATGGAGTTCCCTGAGCCGGTAATCTCTATCGCCGTTGAGCCGAAAACCAAAGCTGACCAGGAAAAAATGGGTCTGGCTCTGGGTCGTCTGGCGAAAGAAGACCCGTCATTCCGCGTATGGACTGACGAAGAGTCTAACCAGACCATCATCGCTGGTATGGGTGAGCTGCACCTCGACATCATCGTTGACCGCATGAAGCGTGAATTCAACGTTGAAGCGAACGTGGGCAAACCGCAGGTTGCTTACCGCGAAGCGATTCGCGCGAAAGTTACCGATATCGAAGGTAAACACGCCAAGCAGTCTGGTGGTCGTGGTCAGTATGGTCATGTCATCATCGACATGTACCCGCTGGAGCCGGGTTCAAACCCGAAAGGCTACGAGTTCGTCAACGACATCAAAGGTGGTGTGATTCCTGGCGAATACATCCCTGCGGTTGACAAAGGTATCCAGGAACAGCTGAAATCAGGTCCGCTGGCTGGTTATCCGGTAGTTGATCTGGGTGTTCGTCTGCACTTCGGTTCATACCATGATGTTGACTCCTCAGAACTGGCATTTAAACTCGCTGCTTCTATCGCCTTTAAAGATGGCTTTAAGAAAGCGAAGCCGGTACTGCTTGAGCCGATCATGAAGGTTGAAGTTGAGACGCCGGAAGAGAACACTGGTGACGTCATCGGTGACCTGAGCAGCCGTCGTGGTATTCTGCGCGGTCAGGAATCCAACGTAACTGGCGTTGTGATTCACGCTGAGGTTCCGCTGTCTGAAATGTTCGGATACGCGACTCAGTTGCGTTCTCTGACCAAAGGCCGTGCTTCTTACTCCATGGAGTTCCTGAAGTACGATGATGCGCCGAACAACGTCGCTCAGGCCGTTATTGAAGCTCGTGGCAAATAAGGCTACGGTTTAAAAATTGTGAACTGATGCCTTCATCACTGATGAAGGCATAACGTAAGGATTATCGCCATGGCGAAAGAGCAATTTCAACGTAACAAACTGCACGTAAACGTGGGCACCATCGGTCACGTTGACCACGGTAAAACCACTCTGACTGCTGCAATCACCACCGTTCTGGCTAAAACCTACGGCGGCCAGGCTCGTGCATTCGACCAGATCGACAACGCGCCGGAAGAGAAAGCTCGTGGTATCACCATCAACACTTCTCACGTTGAGTACGAAACCCCGACTCGCCACTACGCGCACGTTGACTGCCCGGGCCACGCCGACTATGTGAAAAACATGATCACCGGTGCTGCTCAGATGGATGGCGC
>NZ_CP024636.1:3942303-3968382 GCF_009728735.1 Pantoea phytobeneficialis | reverse complement strand
GGGCACCATCAAGCCGCACACTCAGTTCGAATCAGAAGTGTACGTACTGTCTAAAGACGAAGGCGGCCGTCATACTCCGTTCTTCAAAGGCTACCGTCCTCAGTTCTACTTCCGTACTACTGACGTAACAGGTTCAGTAGAACTGCCGGAAGGCGTAGAGATGGTAATGCCGGGCGACAACATCAAAATGGTTGTTACCCTGATTCACCCGATCGCAATGGACGAAGGTCTGCGCTTCGCAATCCGCGAAGGCGGCCGTACCGTTGGTGCGGGCGTTGTTGCTAAAGTTATCGCTTAATTGCGCTGACGCAGGTGGCTATTTCGGTAGCCACTTGAGCACGAAAAGAAGAGCACTTCGGTGCTCTTTTTTTATGCCTGAATTTCCCCCCTCTGATATCTAATCCCACACAAAATCCAGGTTTGAAATAAAAACCATTCTCATTTACACTTTGATCAGAAAATGTACCGGAGTCCGTAGTAAATGTACGTCTGCCTGTGTAATGCCGTGAGTGATAAAACCCTTCGCGAAGTAGTCCGTCGCTATCAGCCCAAATCTATTCAGCATTTGCGCCAACTGGTTCCTATTGGCAAACAGTGTGGCAAATGCATCCGTGTCGCGCGTGAAATCATGGATGACGAACTCCAGCAGGTACCGCTGTATAAAGAGATCGCCTGATTCACGAACCGGAATGGAATAACCACAAAAACTGTCGCGTTTTTTTGACTTCTTTTTATCCGCATCTACGCTCTAATTAACTGGAAGCGGAGGAAGCGAAATGAAGGGCGACACTAAAATCATAAATCATCTCAACAAATTGCTGGGGAATGAGTTGGTTGCTATCAACCAGTACTTTCTTCATGCACGTATGTTCAAAAACTGGGGTTTAACACGCCTCAATGATGTGGAATACCACGAGTCCATTGATGAAATGAAACATGCGGACAAGTACATTGAACGCATTCTGTTTCTTGAAGGGATTCCCAACTTGCAGGATCTTGGCCGGTTACGGATTGGCGAGGATGTGCCGGAAATGCTGCAATCCGATCTGGCACTGGAACTGGAAGGGGCGAAGGATTTGCGTGAAGCCATCGCCTATGCTGATAAAGTCCACGATTACGTCAGCCGCGATATGATGATTGAGATTCTTGCCGACGAAGAACACCACATTGATTACCTGGAAACCGAGCTGGAGCTGATTAATAAAATCGGGATTCAGAATTACTTGCAGGTACAAATCAAAGAAGAGGGCGACAGTTAGGCTGATTTCACCCTCACGCTATGCCCAGCCCGCAGCGTTCTGTGATCGCTGCGGGCTTTTCTTTTCCCGTTACGTCCTTTTCTGGTTAAAAACGCATCATGGGTTGCTTCCTGAACAGATTTGCGTATAATGCGCGGGCCTGCCGATATTGGCCGGCGCGATTCGAGCAGAATCGCAGGTGGTTATTAAGCTAGGCCACCTGACAATACTCCCAATTGGGGAGTTATATGCTGAACGATTACACTCCTCCATCAATCGTAATGGGTGTGGGTAGTAATTTTTTTCGTTTATAAAATGTTTGGAGCCTTGGTCTCATGTCGAACCAAAGAATCCGTATCCGTCTTAAAGCGTTTGATCATCGTCTGATCGATCAATCAACCGCGGAAATCGTTGAGACTGCCAAGCGCACTGGTGCGCAGGTACGTGGTCCGATCCCGCTGCCGACTCGCAAAGAGCGTTTTACCGTTCTGATCTCTCCGCACGTCAACAAAGATGCGCGTGATCAGTACGAAATCCGCACTCACAAGCGTCTGGTAGACATCGTTGAGCCAACTGAAAAAACCGTTGATGCACTGATGCGTCTGGATCTGGCTGCCGGTGTTGACGTGCAGATCAGCCTGGGTTAATCAGGTCATCGAGCGATTGAGAGGTTGATACAATGAGTGGTTTAGTCGGTAAAAAAGTGGGCATGACCCGCATCTTCACTGAAGATGGCGTTTCAATCCCAGTAACCGTTATTGAAGTTGAAGCAAACCGCGTTACCCAGGTTAAAACTCTGGAGAACGATGGTTACCAGGCGATCCAGGTTACCACCGGTGCTAAAAAAGCTAACCGTGTGACCAAACCTGAAGCTGGTCACTTTGCTAAAGCTGGCGTTGAAGCTGGCCGTGGTCTGTGGGAATTCCGCACCGAAGGTGAAGAGTTCGCTGTTGGCCAGAGCATCAGTGTTGAAATCTTCGCTGAAGTGAAAAAAGTAGACGTAACCGGTACCTCTAAAGGTAAAGGTTTCGCAGGTACCGTTAAGCGCTGGAACTTCCGTACCCAGGACGCGACTCACGGTAACTCCTTGTCTCACCGCGTACCGGGTTCTATCGGTCAGAACCAGACTCCGGGCAAAGTGTTCAAAGGCAAGAAAATGGCTGGTCAGCTGGGTAATGAGCGCGTAACCGTTCAGAGCCTGGAAGTAGTACGTGTTGACGCTGAGCGCAACCTGCTGCTGGTGAAAGGTGCAGTTCCGGGTGCGACCGGTAGCGACCTGATCGTTAAACCGGCTGTGAAGGCGTAAGGGGATAGCAATGGAATTAGTATTGAAAGACGCGCAGAGCGCGCTGACTGTTTCCGAAACTACCTTCGGTCGTGATTTCAACGAAGCGCTGGTTCACCAGGTTGTTGTTGCCTACGCTGCTGGTGCTCGTCAGGGTACTCGTGCGCAGAAAACTCGTGCTGAAGTAACTGGTTCAGGCAAAAAGCCTTGGCGTCAGAAAGGCACCGGCCGTGCGCGTTCAGGTTCTATCAAGAGCCCGATCTGGCGTTCAGGTGGCGTGACCTTCGCTGCACGTCCTCAGGACCACAGTCAAAAAGTTAACAAAAAGATGTACCGCGGCGCGCTGAAAAGCATCCTGTCCGAGCTGGTACGTCAGGACCGTCTGATCGTTGTCGAATCATTCTCTGTTGAAGCACCGAAAACCAAGCTGCTGGCACAGAAACTGAAAGACATGGCGCTGGAAGACGTGCTGATCATCACCGGCGAACTGGATGAGAATCTGTTCCTGGCTGCGCGTAACCTGTACAAGGTTGACGTGCGCGATGCAGCAGGTATCGACCCAGTTAGCCTGATCGCCTTCGACAAAGTCGTTATGACTGCTGAAGCAGTTAAGCAAGTTGAGGAGATGCTGGCATGATCCGTGAAGAACGTCTGCTGAAAGTACTGCGCGCGCCGCACGTATCTGAAAAAGCATCTACCGCGATGGAAAAAACCAATACCATCGTTCTCAAAGTTGCTAAAGACGCGACCAAAGCAGAGATCGTTGCTGCTGTTGAGAAACTGTTCGAAGTAGAAGTTAAAGACGTAAACACCCTGGTTGTTAAGGGTAAAGTTAAGCGTCACGGACAGCGTATCGGTCGTCGTAGCGACTGGAAAAAAGCTTACGTCACCCTGAAAGAAGGCCAGAACCTGGACTTCGTCGGCGGCGCTGAGTAAGTCGGAGGAGAAAGACAATGGCAGTTGTTAAATGTAAACCGACATCTCCGGGTCGTCGTCACGTAGTTAAAGTGGTGAACCCTGAGCTGCACAAGGGCAAACCATTTGCTCCGTTGCTGGAAAAAAACAGCAAATCCGGTGGTCGTAACAACAATGGTCGTATCACTACCCGTCATATCGGTGGTGGTCACAAGCAGGCTTACCGTATTGTTGACTTCAAACGCAACAAAGATGGTATCCCGGCAGTTGTTGAGCGTCTTGAGTACGATCCGAACCGTTCTGCGAACATCGCACTGGTTCTGTACAAAGATGGCGAGCGCCGTTACATCCTGGCCCCTAAAGGCCTGAAAGCTGGCGACCAGATTCAGTCTGGCGTTGATGCTGCGATCAAAGCGGGTAACACCCTGCCGATGCGTAACATCCCAGTGGGTTCTACCGTTCACAACGTAGAAATGAAACCAGGCAAAGGCGGTCAGATTGCTCGCTCAGCTGGTGCTTACGTGCAGATCGTTGCGCGTGAAGGTTCCTACGTTACCCTGCGTCTGCGTTCAGGTGAAATGCGTAAAGTCGAAGCTGACTGCCGCGCAACTCTGGGCGAAGTCGGTAACGCTGAGCACATGCTGCGCGTTCTGGGTAAAGCCGGTGCAACTCGTTGGCGCGGTGTTCGTCCTACCGTTCGCGGTACTGCGATGAACCCAGTCGATCACCCGCACGGTGGTGGTGAAGGTCGTAACTTTGGTAAGCACCCGGTAACTCCGTGGGGCGTTCAGACCAAAGGTAAGAAGACCCGTAGCAACAAGCGTACTGATAAATTTATCGTACGTCGCCGTAGCAAATAATTTTAGAGGATAAGCCATGCCACGTTCTCTCAAGAAAGGTCCTTTTATTGACCTGCACTTGCTGAAGAAGGTAGAGAAAGCGGTGGAAAGCGGAGACAAGAAGCCCCTGCGCACCTGGTCCCGTCGTTCAACGATCTTCCCTAACATGATCGGTTTGACCATCGCTGTCCATAATGGTCGTCAGCACGTTCCTGTCTTTGTTTCCGACGAAATGGTCGGCCACAAGCTGGGTGAATTTGCACCGACACGTACTTATCGCGGCCACGCTGCTGATAAGAAAGCCAAGAAGAAATAAGTAGGAGGAAGAGATGGAAACTATTGCTCAACATCGCCATGCTCGTTCTTCTGCTCAGAAGGTTCGCCTCGTTGCTGACCTGATTCGCGGTAAGAAAGTGTCGCAGGCTCTGGATATTCTGACTTACACCAACAAGAAAGCGGCTGTACTGGTTAAGAAAGTCCTGGAATCTGCCATTGCTAACGCCGAACACAACGATGGCGCTGATATCGACGATCTGAAAGTTGCGAAAATTTTCGTAGATGAAGGCCCAAGCATGAAGCGCATTATGCCTCGTGCAAAAGGTCGTGCAGATCGCATCCTGAAGCGCACCAGCCACATTACTGTGGTTGTGTCCGATCGCTGAGACTCTGGAGACTAGCAATGGGTCAGAAAGTACATCCTAATGGTATTCGCCTGGGTATTGTAAAACCATGGAACTCTACCTGGTTTGCGAACACCAAAGAATTCGCTGACAACCTGGACAGCGATTTTAAAGTACGTCAGTTCCTGACTAAAGAACTGGCAAAAGCGTCTGTATCACGCATCGTTATCGAGCGTCCGGCTAAGAGCATCCGTGTGACCATTCACACCGCTCGCCCGGGTATCGTTATCGGTAAGAAAGGTGAAGACGTTGAGAAACTGCGTACGGTCGTCGCGAATATCGCTGGCGTTCCTGCACAGATCAACATCGCTGAAGTCCGTAAACCGGAACTGGACGCGAAACTGGTAGCTGACAGCATCACTTCACAGCTGGAGCGTCGTGTGATGTTCCGTCGTGCTATGAAGCGTGCAGTTCAGAACGCCATGCGTCTGGGCGCGAAGGGTATTAAAGTTGAAGTTAGCGGCCGTCTGGGCGGCGCGGAAATCGCACGTACCGAATGGTACCGCGAAGGTCGCGTACCGTTGCACACTCTGCGTGCTGACATTGACTACAACACCTCTGAAGCGCACACCACTTATGGTGTAATCGGCGTTAAGGTATGGATCTTCAAAGGTGAGATCCTGGGTGGTATGGCTGCTGTTGAACAACCGGAACCGGCTGCTCAACCTAAAAAGCAGCAGCGTAAAGGCCGTAAGTAAGGAGAGTCGCTGATGTTACAACCAAAGCGTACGAAATTCCGTAAAGTGCACAAAGGCCGTAACCGCGGTCTGGCGCAGGGTACGGATGTTAGCTTCGGTACTTTCGGTCTGAAAGCTGTTGGCCGTGGTCGTCTGACTGCACGTCAGATCGAAGCAGCACGTCGTGCTATGACCCGTGCAGTTAAGCGTCAAGGTAAGATCTGGATCCGTGTATTCCCGGACAAACCGATCACCGAGAAGCCGCTGGAAGTGCGTATGGGTAAAGGTAAGGGTAACGTGGAGTATTGGGTTGCCCTGATCCAGCCTGGTAAAGTCCTGTATGAAATGGACGGCGTACCGGAAGAGCTGGCCCGTGAAGCATTCAAGCTGGCAGCAGCAAAACTGCCTATCAAAACCACCTTTGTAACTAAGACGGTGATGTAATGAAAGCAACTGAGCTGCGTGAAAAAAGCGTTGAAGAGCTGAACGCTGAGCTGCTTAACCTGCTGCGTGAGCAGTTTAACCTGCGCATGCAGGCAGCATCTGGCCAACTGCAGCAGACCCATCTGCTGAAGAATGTGCGCCGTGATGTTGCACGCGTTAAGACTTTACTGACTGAGAAGGCGGGTGCGTAATGACCGATAAAATCCGTACTCTGCAAGGTCGTGTTGTTAGTGACAAAATGCAGAAATCTGCAGTTGTTGCTATCGAGCGTTTCGTGAAGCACCCGATCTACGGTAAATTCATTAAGCGTACGACTAAGCTGCACATCCACGACGAGAACAACGAATGCGGTATCGGCGACGTGGTTGAAATCCGCGAATGCCGTCCGCTGTCCAAGACTAAGTCCTGGACTCTGGTTCGCGTTGTAGAGAAAGCGGTTCTGTAATAGAATCTGCTTCCTCTAAAAAATAAGATGAACGGCTCTCGCGAGCCGTTCATTTTTTCTACCCATATGCAGGAACCGGTGTTATAATGCCGCGCCCTCAATTATGGGGCTTTTTAACGACCTGAGGTTTTGGGTCCCGAAGTAGTAGTTGACATTAGCGGAGCACTAAAATGATCCAAGAACAGACTATGCTGAACGTCGCCGACAACTCCGGTGCACGTCGCGTAATGTGTATCAAGGTTCTGGGTGGCTCGCACCGTCGCTACGCAGGCGTCGGCGATATCATCAAAGTTACCATCAAGGAAGCAATTCCGCGTGGTAAGGTGAAAAAAGGTGATGTCCTGAAGGCGGTAGTGGTGCGCACCAAGAAGGGTGTTCGTCGCCCGGACGGTTCTGTCATTCGCTTCGATGGCAACTCATGCGTTATTTTAAACAATAACTCTGAGCAGCCAATCGGAACGCGTATTTTTGGGCCGGTAACTCGTGAACTTCGTACTGAAAAGTTCATGAAAATTATCTCTCTGGCACCAGAAGTACTCTAAGGAGCGAACAATGGCAGCGAAAATCCGTCGTAACGACGAAGTTATCGTGCTTACCGGCAAAGACAAAGGTAAACGCGGTAAAGTAAAGAACGTCCTGACTTCTGGTAAAGTCATCGTTGAAGGTATCAACCTGGTTAAGAAACACTCTAAGCCGGTTCCGGCTCTGAACCAACCAGGTGGCATCGTTGAAAAAGAAGCTGCTATTCAGGTTTCTAACGTTGCAATCTTCAATGCGGCAACCGGCAAGGCTGACCGTGTAGGCTTTAGATTCGAAGACGGCAAAAAAGTCCGTTTCTTCAAATCTAACAGCGAAACTATCAAGTAATTTGGAGTAGTACGATGGCGAAACTGCATGATTACTACAAAGACGAAGTAGTCCAGAAACTCATGACTGAGTTCGGCTACAATTCTGTCATGCAAGTCCCTCGGGTCGAGAAGATCACCCTGAACATGGGTGTTGGTGAAGCGATCGCTGACAAGAAACTGCTGGATAACGCAGCAGCTGACCTGGCAGCAATCTCCGGTCAAAAACCGCTGATCACCAAAGCACGCAAATCAGTTGCAGGCTTCAAAATCCGTCAGGGCTATCCGATCGGCTGTAAAGTAACTCTGCGCGGCGAGCGCATGTGGGAGTTCTTTGAGCGCCTGATCACTATTGCTGTACCGCGTATCCGTGACTTCCGTGGCTTGTCTGCGAAGTCTTTCGACGGTCGTGGTAACTACAGCATGGGCGTTCGTGAGCAGATCATCTTCCCAGAAATCGACTACGACAAAGTCGATCGCGTTCGTGGTTTGGATATTACCATTACCACTACTGCGAAATCTGATGATGAAGGCCGTGCTCTGCTGGCTGCCTTTGACTTCCCGTTCCGCAAGTAAGGTAGGGTTACTTCATGGCTAAGCAATCTATGAAAGCACGCGAAGTTAAGCGTGTGAAATTAGCAGACAAGTTCTTCGCAAAACGCGCTGAACTGAAAGCGATCATTTCTGATGTGAACGCTTCTGACGAAGATCGTTGGGATGCCGTTCTCAAGCTGCAGAGTCTGCCGCGTGATTCCAGCCCTTCACGTCAGCGTAACCGCTGCCGTCAAACAGGTCGTCCGCACGGTTTCCTGCGGAAGTTTGGGTTGAGCCGTATCAAGGTCCGTGAAGCCGCAATGCGCGGTGAAATCCCGGGTCTGAAAAAGGCAAGCTGGTAATTGTCACCATTTGAATCACGGGAGTAACACAGATGAGCATGCAAGATCCGATCGCGGATATGCTGACCCGTATCCGTAACGGTCAGGCCGCGAACAAAGTTGCGGTCTCTATGCCTTCCTCCAAGCTGAAAGTGGCAATTGCCAACGTGCTGAAGGAAGAAGGCTATATTCAAGATTTTAAAATCGAAGGCGACATCAAGCCGGAACTGGAACTGACTCTTAAGTATTTCCAGGGTAAAGCTGTTGTAGAAAACATTCAGCGTGTTAGCCGTCCAGGTCTGCGCATCTATAAGAAAAAAGATGAGCTGCCAAAAGTAATGGCTGGTCTGGGCATCGCTGTAATTTCTACATCTAAAGGTGTTATGACTGATCGTGCAGCGCGCCAGGCTGGTCTTGGTGGCGAAATTATCTGCTACGTAGCGTAATCGGAGGAAAACATGTCTCGTGTTGCAAAAGCACCTGTCGTTGTTCCTGCCGGCGTAGAGGTAAAACTCAACGGTCAGGAAATTTCGATCAAAGGTAAAAACGGCGAGCTGACTCGTACTATCAACCAAGCTGTTGAAGTTAAGCATGCAGACAACGCCCTGACTTTCGCTCCGCGCGAAGGTTATGCGGATGGTTGGGCACAGGCAGGTACTGCTCGTGCGCTGCTGAACGGCATGGTTATTGGTGTTACCGAAGGCTTCACCAAGAAGCTGCAATTGGTTGGTGTTGGTTATCGTGCAGCTGTAAAAGGCAACTCTGTGAGTCTGGCCCTGGGCTTCTCTCACCCTGTTGACCATGCACTGCCGGCTGGCATCACTGCCGAATGCCCAACTCAGACTGAAATCGTGCTGAAAGGCGCTGATAAGCAGCTGATTGGTCAGGTTGCAGCTGATCTGCGCGCCTACCGTCGTCCTGAGCCTTACAAAGGCAAGGGTGTTCGTTACGCCGACGAAGTCGTGCGTACCAAAGAGGCTAAGAAGAAGTAAGGTAACACTATGGATAAGAAATCTGCTCGTATCCGTCGTGCGACCCGTGCACGTCGCAAGCTCAAAGAGCTGGGTGCTACTCGCCTGGTGGTACATCGTACCCCGCGTCACATTTACGCACAGGTAATCGCCCCGAACGGTTCCGAAGTTCTGGTTGCTGCTTCTACTGTAGAAAAAGCTATCGCTGAACAACTGAAGTATACCGGTAACAAAGACGCCGCTGCAGCTGTAGGTAAAGCTCTGGCTGAGCGCGCTATCGAAAAAGGCATCAAAGATGTTTCTTTCGACCGTTCCGGTTTCCAATATCATGGTCGCGTCCAGGCACTGGCAGATGCTGCTCGTGAAGCTGGCCTTCAGTTCTAAGGTAGAGGTCTAAGATGGCACACATCGAGAAACAAGCTGGCGAACTGCAGGAAAAACTGATCGCGGTAAACCGTGTATCTAAAACTGTTAAAGGTGGTCGTATTTTCTCCTTCACAGCACTGACTGTGGTAGGTGACGGTAACGGTCGCGTCGGTTTTGGTTACGGTAAAGCGCGTGAAGTTCCAGCAGCGATCCAGAAAGCGATGGAAAAAGCCCGTCGCAATATGATTAACGTCGCGCTGACGCACGGCACCCTGCAGCACCCGGTTAAAGGTGCACACACGGGTTCTCGCGTGTTCATGCAGCCGGCTTCTGAAGGTACCGGTATCATCGCCGGCGGTGCAATGCGCGCCGTTCTGGAAGTCGCTGGAGTTCATAACGTTCTGGCTAAAGCGTATGGTTCCACCAACCCGATCAACGTGGTTCGTGCAACTATCGACGGCCTGGGCAACATGAAGTCTCCGGAAATGGTCGCTGCCAAGCGTGGTAAATCCGTTGAAGAAATTCTGGGGTAATCACGATGGCAAAGACTATTAAAATTACACAAACCCGTAGCTCAATCGGCCGCCTGCCTAAGCATAAAGCCACTCTGGTTGGCCTGGGTCTGCGTCGTATTGGTCACACCGTAGAGCGTGAAGACACGCCGGCAGTACGCGGTATGGTCAACGCGATTTCCTACATGCTGAAAGTGGAGGAGTAAGAGATGCGTTTAAACACTCTGTCTCCGGCCGAAGGGTCTAAACACGCTTCTAAGCGTCTGGGTCGTGGTATCGGTTCTGGCCTCGGTAAAACCGGCGGTCGTGGTCACAAAGGTCAGAAGTCTCGTTCTGGCGGTGGCGTACGTCGTGGTTTCGAGGGTGGTCAGATGCCTCTGTACCGTCGTCTGCCGAAATTCGGTTTCACCTCTCGCAAAGCAATGGTCACTGCAGAAGTTCGTCTGTCTGACCTGGCGAAAGTTGAAGGCGGTATTGTTGACCTGAACACGCTGAAAGCAGCAAACATCGTCGGTGTTCAGATTGAATTCGCGAAAGTGATTCTGTCTGGTGAAGTTTCTGCACCGGTAACGGTTCGTGGTCTGCGTGTCACCAAAGGTGCTCGTGCTGCAATCGAAGCTGCTGGCGGTAAAATCGAGGAATAAGTAGCAGATGGCTAAGCAACCGGGATTAGATTTTCAAAGTGCCAAAGGTGGCTTTGGTGAACTGAAGCGCAGACTCTTGTTTGTTATCGGTGCACTGATTGTCTTCCGTATTGGCTCTTTTATTCCGATCCCTGGTATCGATGCCACTGTACTTGCCAAACTGCTTGAGCAACAGCGTGGCACCATCATTGAAATGTTCAACATGTTCTCTGGTGGTGCTCTCAGTCGTGCCTCAATCTTCGCGCTGGGTATTATGCCGTATATTTCGGCCTCTATTATTATCCAGCTGCTAACGGTGGTTCATCCGGCGTTAGCGGAGATTAAGAAAGAAGGGGAGGCTGGCCGTCGTAAGATTAGCCAGTACACCCGTTATGGCACGCTGGTTCTGGCTGTATTCCAGTCGATCGGTATTGCTACCGGTCTGCCGAATATGCCTGGAATGCAGGGCCTGGTGATTAATCCGGGCTTTGCCTTCTACTTTACCGCTGTTGTAAGTCTGGTTACCGGGACAATGTTCCTGATGTGGCTGGGCGAACAGATTACTGAACGGGGTATCGGCAACGGTATTTCGATCATTATCTTCGCGGGTATTGTTGCGGGTCTCCCGCCGGCCATTGGCCATACCATCGAGCAAGCGCGGCAAGGCGACCTGCACTTCCTTCTGTTGCTGTTGGTTGCAGTTCTCGTATTTGCAGTGACCTTCTTCGTTGTTTTCGTAGAACGTGGTCAACGCCGCATTGTGGTGAACTACGCTAAGCGTCAGCAAGGTCGTCGTGTTTATGCTGCACAGAGCACACATTTACCGTTGAAAGTGAATATGGCAGGGGTTATCCCGGCAATCTTCGCTTCCAGCATTATCCTGTTCCCGGCGACGATAGCATCCTGGTTCGGGGGCGGTACCGGTTGGAACTGGCTGACAACAATTTCGCTGTATTTGCAGCCAGGACAGCCGCTTTATGTGCTACTCTATGCGACTGCAATCATCTTCTTCTGTTTCTTCTACACGGCGTTGGTTTTCAACCCGCGTGAAACAGCAGATAACCTGAAGAAGTCTGGTGCATTCGTACCGGGAATTCGTCCGGGAGAGCAAACGGCGAAGTATATCGATAAAGTAATGACACGTCTGACCTTAATCGGCGCACTGTATATTACTTTTATCTGCCTGATCCCGGAGTTCATGCGTGATGCCATGAAGGTTCCCTTCTACTTTGGCGGTACTTCACTGCTCATCGTAGTGGTTGTCATCATGGACTTTATGGCTCAAGTGCAAACTCTGATGATGTCAAGTCAGTACGAGTCTGCATTGAAGAAAGCTAACCTGAAAGGCTACGGCCGTTAATTCAGGCGCTTGAGAAGTTACGGAGAGTAAAAATGAAAGTTCGTGCTTCCGTCAAGAAATTATGTCGTAACTGCAAAATCATCCGTCGCGACGGTGTCGTACGTGTGATTTGCAGTGCCGAGCCTAAGCATAAACAGCGCCAAGGCTGATTTTCTCACATATTTTTCTTGCAAAGTCGGGTTGAGCTGGCTAGATTAGCCAGCCAATCTTTTGTATGTCGATGCGTTTCCATTTGAGTATCCTGAAAACGGGCTTTTCAGCATGGTTCGCATTTATTTAATTATAGGAGTGCATAGTGGCCCGTATAGCAGGCATTAACATTCCTGATCAAAAACACACCGTTATCGCATTAACTTCGATTTTCGGTATCGGCAAAACCCGTTCTAAAGCTATCTGTGCTGAAACGGGCATCGCTGAAAATGTTAAGATCAGTGAGCTGTCTGAAGAACAAATTGATCAGCTGCGTGATGCAGTTGCTAAATTCGTTGTAGAAGGTGATCTGCGCCGTGAAATCACCCTGAGCATCAAGCGTCTGATGGACCTTGGTTGCTACCGTGGTTTGCGCCATCGTCGTGGTCTGCCAGTACGCGGTCAGCGTACCAAGACCAACGCACGTACCCGTAAGGGTCCGCGTAAACCGATCAAGAAATAATCGGGGTGAGTAAATAATGGCAAAGGCACCAGTTCGTGCACGTAAACGTGTAAGAAAGCAAGTCTCAGATGGCGTGGCTCATGTCCATGCTTCTTTTAACAACACCATCGTTACCATTACTGATCGTCAGGGTAACGCACTGGGTTGGGCAACCGCCGGTGGTTCCGGTTTCCGCGGTTCACGTAAATCTACTCCGTTTGCTGCTCAGGTCGCTGCAGAGCGCTGTGCAGAAGCCGTGAAAGATTACGGTATTAAGAACCTGGAAGTTATGGTTAAGGGTCCGGGTCCGGGTCGCGAATCTACTATTCGTGCTCTGAACGCCGCTGGTTTCCGCATCACTAACATTACTGATGTGACTCCGATCCCTCACAACGGTTGTCGTCCGCCGAAAAAACGTCGCGTATAACGCCTCGTTTTTAGGATAGTTGGAGAAAGAAAATGGCAAGATATTTGGGTCCTAAGCTCAAGCTGAGCCGTCGTGAGGGCACTGACTTATTCCTTAAGTCTGGTGTTCGCGCGATCGATTCCAAGTGCAAAATTGAACAAGCCCCTGGTCAGCATGGTGCGCGTAAACCGCGTCTGTCTGATTACGGCGGTCAGTTACGTGAAAAACAGAAAGTTCGTCGTATCTACGGCGTGCTGGAGCGTCAGTTCCGTAACTACTATAAAGAAGCAGCGCGTCTGAAAGGCAACACCGGTGAAAACCTGTTAGCTCTGCTGGAAGGTCGTCTGGATAACGTAGTTTACCGTATGGGTTTTGGTGCCACTCGTGCAGAAGCACGTCAGCTGGTTAGCCACAAATCTATCCTGGTGAACGGCCGCGTTGTTAACATCGCTTCTTATCAGGTATCTCCGAATGATGTCGTAAGCATCCGTGAGAAAGCCAAAAAGCAATCTCGCGTGAAGGCCGCTCTGGAGCTGGCTGAGCAGCGTGAAAAGCCAACCTGGCTGGAAGTTGATGCGACTAAGATGGAAGGTGTGTTCAAGCGTATTCCTGAGCGTACTGATCTGTCTGCGGACATTAACGAACACCTGATCGTCGAGCTTTACTCTAAGTAAAGCTTAGTACCAAAGAGAGGACACAATGCAGGGTTCTGTGACAGAGTTTCTAAAACCGCGCCTGGTAGATATCGAGCAAGTGAGTTCGACGCACGCCAAGGTGACCCTTGAGCCGTTAGAGCGTGGCTTTGGCCATACTCTTGGCAACGCACTGCGCCGTATTCTGCTTTCTTCCATGCCGGGTTGCGCGGTGACCGAGGTTGAGATTGATGGCGTGCTCCACGAGTACTCCACCAAAGAGGGCGTACAGGAAGATATCCTGGAAATCCTGCTTAACCTGAAAGGGCTGGCGGTAAGAGTTCAGGGTAAAGATGAAGTCATCCTGACCCTGAATAAATCTGGCATTGGCCCTGTGACTGCAGCCGACATTACCCACGACGGTGATGTCGAAATCGTCAAGCCGCAGCATGTGATCTGCCACCTGACCGATGAAAACGCATCTATTAGCATGCGTATCAAAGTTCAACGTGGTCGTGGTTATGTGCCGGCTTCTGCCCGAATTCATTCGGAAGAAGATGAGCGCCCAATCGGCCGTCTGTTAGTAGACGCTTGCTACAGCCCTGTAGACCGTATCGCCTACAATGTTGAAGCTGCGCGTGTTGAACAGCGTACCGACCTGGACAAGCTGGTCATCGAAATGGAAACCAACGGCACAATCGATCCTGAAGAGGCGATTCGCCGTGCGGCAACCATCCTGGCAGAACAACTGGAAGCTTTCGTTGACTTACGTGATGTACGTCAGCCGGAAGTGAAAGAAGAGAAACCAGAATTCGATCCGATCCTGCTGCGCCCTGTTGACGATCTGGAATTGACTGTCCGCTCTGCTAACTGCCTTAAGGCAGAAGCTATCCACTACATCGGTGATCTGGTACAGCGTACCGAGGTTGAGCTGCTTAAAACGCCTAACCTGGGTAAAAAATCTCTTACCGAGATTAAAGACGTGCTGGCCTCTCGTGGTCTGTCTCTGGGCATGCGCCTGGAAAACTGGCCGCCGGCAAGCATCGCTGATGAATAACCCGATCACAGGTTAAGGTTTCACTGAGAAGGATAAGGTCATGCGCCATCGTAAGAGTGGTCGTCAACTGAACCGTAACAGCAGCCATCGTCAGGCTATGTTCCGCAACATGGCTGGTTCTCTGGTTCGTCATGAGATCATTAAGACGACTCTGCCGAAAGCCAAAGAGCTGCGTCGCGTAGTTGAGCCGCTGATTACTCTTGCCAAGACCGACAGCGTAGCTAATCGTCGTCTGGCATTCGCCCGCACTCGTGATAACGAGATCGTGGCAAAACTGTTTAACGAGCTGGGCCCGCGTTTCGCGAGCCGTGCCGGTGGTTACACTCGTATTCTGAAGTGTGGCTTCCGTGCTGGTGACAACGCTCCGATGGCATACATCGAGCTGGTTGATCGTCCAGAAGCTCAAGCAGAAGCTGCTGCAGAGTAATTTGCAGTAACGTAAAAAACCCGCTTCGGCGGGTTTTTTATTGCCTGCGGTTTCTTCCCATTTTCCCCCCTTCCGCTATGCTGATGGCAGTTATCCCTGTCAGGAGCACCTCATGTGGCTAATTGATCAACTCGCAGAACAACACATCCTTGCTGCTCAGGAAAAAGGCGAACTGAGCAATTTGCGTGGTGAGGGTGCACCATTGCAGTTGGAAGACGACAGCGCGATACCCGAAGAACTGCGCATGGGATATCGGTTATTAAAAAATGCCGGTTTTTTGCCGCCAGAGCTGGAAATGCGTCGCGAAGCTCTGGAAGTAAAAGATCTTCTTCTTGAGCTGGATCCTGACGATCATCAGGCCCGCGAGCTGTCGAAGAAACTGAGCTTACTGGAACTGAAACTGCGTCAGGCAGGAATGAGTACTGCATTTCTGCATGGGGATTATTGTGAGGCTATTAAGCAGCATCTGAGGCAGGAGAAATAATATGTACCGTATCGGTCAGTTGGCGAAGATGGCTGATGTTACCCCTGACACCATCCGCTTTTATGAAAAACAACAAATGATGGATCATGAGGTACGCACTGAAGGTGGTTTCCGTTTGTATAGTGACGGTGACTTGCAGCGCCTGCGCTTTATCCGTTACGGACGTCAGCTAGGTTTTAGCCTTGATGCTATTCGTGGATTGCTATCGATCCGTATCGATCCCGAACATCACACTTGCCAGGAGTCAAAAGCCATTGTGGCGAAGCGCCTTGATGAAGTCAGCACGATGATCGTTGAGTTACAAACGATCCAGCGTTCACTGCAACGCTTGTCTGAAACCTGCTGCGGTGATTTACATAGCAGCGCTTGCTGCTCAATTCTCGAAGCTCTCGAAAAAGGTGAAGAACCGCATCCGGAAATTTGTTGTGGCAAGGATTGTATTTAACGTGGATAAGCCTATAGTTGCGCTGTCAATCATTGGAGGAAATATGAGCCGTTATCAGCATCAAAAAGGGCAGATAAAAGACAACGCCATCGAGGCGTTATTACACGACCCGCTGTTTCGCCAGCGTATTGAGCAGAATCAGAAAGGGAAAGGCAGCTATCGGCGTAAAGACAAACACGCGAAGCGAGGTAACTGGGAGGCCAGTGGTAAGCAAAGAAGTTTACCACTGGCCTTCTGGTTTTAAGGATAAAAAAAACCGCCTGGTCAGGCGGTTTTCTCTATCAGATTTTGGTGTTTTGTTGCTTGAGCAGGTCACGAATTTCCGTCAGTAACAACTCTTCATTTGTTGGCTTCGGATCGGCTTTTTCTACTTCTTTCTTCTTGTACAGTTTGTTCATCAGTTTGATGGCGATAAAAATAGCCAACGCGACGATTACGAAATCAAAAATACTCTGAATAAAAACACCATATTCCATGATAACGGCAGGCGCTGTGCCTTCCGCTGGTTTTATGATCCACTTAAACTGTTTAAAATCGACCCCACCAATCAGTAACCCCAGCGGTGGCATAATAATATTCGCCACCAACGATGAAACAATCTTGCCAAACGCGGCACCGATAATCACACCGACTGCGAGGTCAACCACGTTGCCGCGCATCGCAAAATCACGAAACTCTTTGAAAAAACTCATTGTTATCTCCTTGCCTTGGCCAATGTCTAAAGTCTAACAAACCTTTTAACATTTGCCATGACAACAAAGGATTAAGTTGGATTATCACGGCGGGCAACCAAAGCCTGCCCGCGGCGATTAAAGGAAGAAGGGACTCGGCTGGAACAGGCGTTCCACATCGGGCACAAATTTCTTATCGGTCAGGAACATAATCACATGGTCCCCTTGCTCGATACGCACATTTGCATTGGCGATGATCACCTCATCACCGCGTACCACTGCGCCAATAATCGTACCCGGTGGCAATTTGATGTCTTCGATCAGACGTCCAACTACGCGTGAAGTGGTTTCTTCACCATGAGCGATTGCTTCAATCGCTTCGGCAATCCCACGACGTAATGAGGAAACACCGACAATGTCTGCTTTACGGACGTGCCCGAGCAATGCAGAAATGGTGGCTTGCTGTGGTGAGATGGCGATATCGATCACGCTGCCTTGCACCAGATCGACATAGGCACGACGCTGGATCAACACCATGACTTTTTTCGCCCCCATTTTTTTTGCCAGCATCGCTGACATGATGTTGGCTTCATCATCATTGGTGACAGCGATGAAGAGATCGATTTGATCAACATGCTCTTCCGCCAGTAACTCCTGATCGGAAGCATCACCGTAGAAAACGATCGTATCCTGAAGCTGCTCCGCCAGTTCTGCTGCACGCTGCGGATTTCGTTCAATCAGCTTAACGCTGTACTGTTTTTCCAGCCGTTGTGCCAGGCCAAAGCCGATGTTGCCTCCGCCCACCAGCATAATGCGTTTGTACGGTTTTTCCAGCCGCTGCATCTCACTCATCACGGCGCGAATATGCTGGCTGGCGGCGATAAAGAAGACTTCATCACCGGCTTCGACAATGGTCGAACCCTGCGGGCGAATGGGACGATCCTGGCGAAAGATCGCCGCCACACGCGTATCAATATGCGGCATATGCTCGCGCAGAATAGAAAGTGGGTTACCGACCAACGGGCCGCCGTAATACGCCTTCACCACTGCCAGGCTCACTTTCCCTTCGGCAAAATTAACCACCTGCAAAGCGCCGGGATATTGGATCAGACGGTAAATATTGTCGATTACCAGCTGCTCAGGCGAAATCAAATGATCGATAGGGACAGCTTCTGGCACGAACAACTTGTCTGCATCGCGCAAATAGTCGGCAGCACGGATACGCGCAATACGATTGGGGGTATTGAATAATGAGTAAGCGATCTGACAAGCGATCATGTTGGTTTCGTCTGAGCTGGTAACCGCAACCAGCATATCAGCATCCTCAGCACCCGCTTCCCGCAGGATGCGCGGATGAGAACCATGACCGTGCACCACGCGCAGATCGAATTTGTCCTGCAACTGACGTAAACGCGTGGGATCACTATCCACCACGGTGATGTCATTGTTTTCCCCGACCAGGTTTTCCGCGAGGGTTCCGCCGACCTGGCCGGCGCCAAGGATTATAATTTTCATCGCTTTAAGCTCTTGTCAGATTGCGCCGTACTATTTTTTCATCAGCTTAGCGTAGAAGAAACCATCCCCGCCATCTGTCGCAGGAAACACCTGCCATCCATTATCCTGACCTTGCGGCAGCGCTTCTGCAATGGCATCGGGATGTGCTGCCAGGAAAGCACTGATTTGCTGATGATTCTCTTCCGGCAGAACTGAACAGGTTGCATAAAGCAACGTGCCGCCACGCTTCAGCCGAGGCCAGACTGCGTTGAGGATTTCCTGTTGTAGGCTGGCCAGCTCAGCGATATCACGATCGCGTCGCAGCCATTTGATATCGGGATGGCGGCGGATCACACCCGTTGCCGAGCAGGGTGCATCCAGCAGGATACGGTCAAATTGTTGCTCACCACACCAGTCAGCTGGCGTTCGCCCATCACCCTGACGCACATCCGCCTGCATGCCGAGACGTTGCAGGTTTTCTCTCACGCGCGTCAGACGTTGTTCATCAACATCGACGGCCAGCACGTTCGCCTGCGGTGCAATTTCAAGGATATGGGTGGTTTTGCCGCCAGGCGCAGCACACAGGTCAAGAATCGATTCGCCATCTTGTGGTTCAAGCAGCAAAGCACAGCGTTGTGCGGATAAATCCTGTACCGTTACCCAACCCTGCTCGAAACCAGGCAGTTGGCCGACTGCGGTTGGCGCTTCCAGGCGAAGGGCATCCGGAGCATCTCCGGCGAAGGCATGTTTTTCTGTCGCTTCAAGCAGTGCCAACCAGGCATCACGGGCGTGATGTTGACGGTTGACGCGCAACCACATCGGTGGACGCTGATTGTTGGCTTCGACAATCTGCTGCCATTGTTCGGGCCATGCGGTTTGTAAACGTTTGAGCAACCAACCCGGATGTAAATAACGTTGCGTACCCTGATCAACTTCTGCAACCAACGTTTCCTGCTGCCGTTGAAACTGGCGCAGCACACCATTCAGCAAGCCTTTCAGGTTTGCGCGTTTTAGCTCTTCCGCGCCAGCCACGGTCTCAGCCAGTGCGGCATGCGGAGGGACGCGGGTATAAAGCAACTGATACAGGCCTACCATGATCAGATAATGAAGAACACGCTGCTTACCTGTTAAAGGCCGCTCCATCAGCTTGCCAATCAATGCTTCGAGCTGCGGTAGGGTACGCATTACACCAAAGCAGAGTTCCTGTAGCAGCGCCCCGTCCTTATCGGACAGATTTTTCTGTGCGCCGGGCAAAATGGCGCTGAGCGATTCGCCCTTATCCACTACGCGTTCAATTAATTGCGCGGCGAGGCTACGCAGGTTTGTGTTTTTTTTCATGCGATTCATTCATTAAACAAAAAGCCCGGTATTAACCGGGCTACGGGATCAGGCCAGAATACTGCCAGGCGAGAACCATTCACGACGTGAGTTAAGCAGATCCTGTGCAGACATGGCTTTTTTACCGGCAGGTTGCAGCGAGAGCAGGTTCAGAACGCCGTCAGCGGTCGCAATCTGGATACCTTGCTTATCGGCATGGAGGATTTCGCCGGGCTGTTTTCCCTGATGCGGCAGTACACTGGCTTGCCAGACTTTCACCGGTTGATCATCAACCATGAAATAGCTCATCGGCCAGGGATTAAAGGCACGAATGCAGCGTTCAAGTTGCGCGGCAGAAAGCGTCCAGTCGAGGCGAGCCTCTTCTTTGCTCAGTTTCTCTGCGTAGCTGACCAGCGCTTCATCCTGTTTTTCTGGCTGTGCGCTGCCATTTGCCAACTGCTTCAGCGTTTTGAGCATCCCTTCAGGGCCGAGCAGCGCCAGTTTGTCATACAGGGTGGCACTGGTGTCCTGCTCGGTAATCGGGCAGGCAAGTTTATGCAGCATATCACCGGTATCCAGGCCCACATCCATTTGCATGATGGTCACACCGGTTTCAGCATCGCCAGCCCAGAGTGAACGTTGAATTGGGGCGGCACCACGCCAGCGCGGCAGCAATGAGCCGTGGACGTTGATACAACCAAGGCGCGGCATATCCAGCACCGCCTTCGGTAAAATCAGGCCGTAAGCCACCACCACCATCACATCAGCCTGCAATGTGGCAACCAGTTGCTGGTTCTCTTCAGGTTTGAGTGACTTTGGTTGGAAAACCGGAACGTCATGCGCTAGCGCCAGCACTTTTACCGGGCTGGGAGTCAGTTTGTTGCCTCGTCCGGCAGGACGATCGGGCTGGGTAAACACGCCAACCACCTGATGCTCAGAAGCAAGCAGCGCGTCAAGATGACGCGCTGCAAAGTCAGGTGTACCGGCAAAGATGATTTTTAACGGTGCAGACACAGTTTAACCTTCTGTTTGCACTCAGGATGCGCGTGCATTCTGGCGTGCCAGTTTTTCCAGTTTCTGTTTGATGCGCTGACGTTTCAGCGGTGACAGATAATCAATAAACAGTTTGCCATCGAGGTGGTCGATTTCGTGCTGAATGCAGATCGCCAGCAAGCCATCGGTTTCCAGTTCGAAAGTATTACCGTCACGATCCTGAGCACGGACTTTCACCCATTCAGCACGCGGGACAAAGGCACGTTGTTCCGGAATGGAGAGACAGCCCTCTTCAATACCGGTTTCGCCGCCTTTCTCCAGCAGCTCTGGGTTGATCAAAACCAGGCGTTCTTCACGGCTTTCTGACACATCAATCACGATAATGCGCTGATGAATATCCACCTGCGTTGCCGCCAGGCCGATGCCCTCTTCGGCGTACATTGTTTCAAACATGTCGTCGACGATACGCTGTATCCCGGCATCTACGGTTTTTACCGGCGCCGCGATTTTGCGAAGGCGATCATCAGGGAAATGTAATACCTGCAAAACTGACATAAATATCCAGATCTGTATGCGTTAAAGAAAAGATTACTGCCTCATATTGTAGACTTTTTGAGGCATGATTGACAGCATTCCACCGCATCAAGGCACAGGTCGAACAGGGAGTGAGACATGGATAAAATTGAGTGGATGCTCAGGCTGGCGAATGTGAAAGGCCTCAGTGGCCATCAAATTCTTCGCCTGGCGAATATGCTGCATAGCGCCAGCCATGTGGATGATGATTTGCTGACGATGCAACGGCTAAACGAAACGCAGCGAAAACAATTTAATACACTCTGTCCACGACAACTCACGCGAACCCGGCGCTGGCTGGAAAATCCACAGCATCAGCTGCTTTCTGTTCTGGATAATACTTATCCCCCGGCATTGGCTGAAATCAGCCGTTTCCCACCCTTGTTATATGTGATGGGCAATGCCGCAGCCTTGCATACTCCGCAACTTGCCGTTGTCGGCAGTCGCCAATGTTCACATTATGGCAAGGAGTGGGGTGGTTGGTTTTCACAGCAGCTGGCGGCGAAGGGGTTAACCCTAACCAGTGGGCTGGCGCGGGGGATTGATGGCGTTGCACATCGTGCGGCGCTCAACGCCTCCGGCAAAACCGTCGCCGTGCTGGGAAGTGGGTTGAAGCACATTTATCCCAGAAACCATCAAAATTTGGCTCAGGAGATCATGAACAATGAAGGTGCCCTGGTCTCCGAATTCCCGTTGGATACGCCTCCTTATGCCACGAATTTTCCACGCCGCAATCGCATCATCAGTGGTTTGAGCATGGGGGTATTGGTGGTGGAAGCCTCCTTGAAAAGCGGCTCACTGGTTACGGCGCGCTATGCGTTGGAACAAAATCGCAATGTCTATGCGTTACCCGGTTCCTTGGGGAGTGAAGGCAGTACAGGAACGCACTGGCTGATACAGCAAGGTGCATTGCTGGTCTCCCATCCTGATCAGATTCTCGACGATCTCCATTCGTCCCTTCACTGGCTCCCCTCAACTCAACCAGAAACAATATATTCACAAGACAGTGACGATGTTCCATTGCCATTTGCGGACGTGTTGGCTAACGTAGGTGATGAGGTTACACCTGTTGACGTCGTCGCTGAACGTGCCGGCCAACCTGTGCCAGTTATCTCAGCCCAGTTGCTGGAGCTGGAGTTAGCAGGATGGATCGCAGCTGTACCCGGCGGCTATGTCCGATTAAGGAGGGCATGCCATGTTCGACGTACTTATGTACTTGTTTGAGACCTATATCCATAACGAAGCCGAAATGCGCGTTGACCAGGATAAACTGACCGATGATTTAACCGATGCCGGTTTTCATCGTGAAGATATCTATAATGCGTTGAATTGGCTTGAGAGACTGGCTGATTACCAGGATGGCTTGGTTGCGCCGGTATTGCTGGCGAACGACCCGCTCTCAATGCGTATCTACACGGAAGAAGAGGGCCAGCGTTTAGATGCTGAATGCCGCGGTTTTATTCTGTTCCTGGAACAGATCCAGGTGCTGAATATGGAAACACGCGAAATGGTTATCGAACGAGTGATGGCACTCGATACCCTCGATTTTGATCTGGAAGATCTCAAATGGGTGGTGCTGATGGTGTTGTTCAACATCCCCGGATGTGAAAATGCCTACCAGCAGATGGAAGAACTGTTATTCGACGTCAATGAAGGTATGCTGCATTAACTTGCGATTAATGCATCGGGTTATATGAGTAAATCAGCACTTTTTACCGTGCGTAAACACGACCCCTGCCCCGCTTGCGGGGCAGAATTAGTGATACGTGCCGGCAAACATGGCCCATTCCTTGGGTGCGTCAACTATCCAACCTGCGACTATATTCGCCCGCTGAAAAATCAGGGTGACGGTCATATCGTCAAAGTGCTGGAGGGACATGCCTGTCCACAATGTGGTGCTGATAAAGTACTGCGTCAGGGGCGGTTTGGTATGTTTGTTGGTTGTAGCCACTATCCTGAATGTGATTACACCGAAACGATCGATAAGCCTGATGAGACCGCGATCGCGTGCCCACAGTGTCAAAGTGGCAAGCTGGTGCAGCGCCGCTCGCGTTATGGCAAAACTTTTCATGCCTGTGATCGCTATCCCGACTGCCAGTTTGCCGTGAACGCGACGCCTGTTGAAGGTGTTTGCCCGCACTGTCAGTTCCCTTTATTAATTGAAAAGAAAACCGCGCAGGGCATGAAACGTTTCTGCGCCAGTAAGTGCTGCGGCAAAGCCGTAGTGCAGGACAACTGATGACTATGACGCAACAACATGCTTTACCGGGCAGTGTCGATTTCTGTATTGAACAACTGCAACAGCAGGCGGTTATCGCTTATCCCACTGAGGCGGTCTTTGGTCTGGGGTGTGACCCGGATAGTGAAAGCGCGGTGATGTCACTGTTGGCATTGAAACAGCGCCCGGTTGAAAAAGGACTGATCCTGATTGCTGCTGACTATGCCCAGCTGGAACCGTATGTGGCCGATCAGGAGCTTTCGGTGGTGCAGCGTGAGCGTATGTTTGCCAGCTGGCCTGGGCCGGTGACTTATGTGGTTCCGGCGTCGCCACATACGCCACGTTGGTTAACCGGACGTTTTGACTCGTTGGCGATTCGTGTTAGTGATCACCCTGATGTACAGGCGCTGTGTCGGCGTTTTGGTAAACCACTGGTTTCAACCAGCGCCAATCTGTCCGGCGAGCCGCCTTGCCGCACCGCAGCTGAGGTCGCTCAGCAATTCGGCGCGGAATTTCCGGTGCTGGTGGGAGAAACCGGGGGCCGTCTCAATCCTTCAGAAATCCGCGATGTGATCAGCGGCGAACTTATCCGTCAGGGCTAATTTATGGACAACTTTGCCGTTTTTGGTAACCCAATCGCGCACAGCAAATCGCCTTTTATTCATCGTTTGTTCGCTGAGCAAACGGGTATCGATCACCGCTATGGCCGGATATGTGCGCCATTGGATGGGTTCCCACAGGCCATTAGCGAGTTCTTTGCATCAGGAGGGAAGGGCGCCAATGTAACCTTGCCTTTTAAAGAACAGGCGTGGGAGTTTGCGGATGAGCTCAGTGAGCGCGCTGCGCTTTCCGGCGCAGTCAATACGTTGAAGAAAGATGCGCAGGGGCAGATTATTGGTGATAACACCGATGGCATTGGTTTACTGAGCGATCTTGAACGGCTGGACATGATCCGCCCTGGCGATCGTGTATTGCTGGTGGGAGCGGGTGGCGCGGCGCGTGGTGTCATTTTGCCTCTGCTTTCATTAGGTTGTTCACTCACGGTCACAAATAGAACGGTTGAAAAGGCAGAGTTGCTGGCAGAAATCTTCCGCCACAGCGGTGCCATCCATGCCTGTGGTTTCGAGGCACTGGCTGGGCAGTCATTCGATCTGATTGTGAACGCCACCTCCAGCGGAGTGGAGGGTAAAGTGCCGCCATTACCGGTTTCATTGATTTCTCACCATACTCGTTGCTATGACATGTTCTACCAACAAGGTCTGACGCCATTCTTGCTCTGGTGTCAGCAACACGGAGCGCAGCAACTCGCCGATGGGTTAGGCATGCTGGTGGGGCAGGCGGCGCATGCTTTCCAGTTGTGGCATGGTGTGATGCCAGAAATCGCGCCTGTCATTAAACAGTTAAAAGAAGCGATGCAGTCGTGAATCAGGCTATCCAGTTCCCTGATCGCGAAGAGTGGGATCAGGCGCGTCTGGCGATATGTTTCCCTGTACAGGTCAACGGTATGGGACTGATGTGTGCGATCTCGGCGGATGAACTGCATGACAGATTCGGCGAGGGGGAAGCGATGGCGCTGTTTAGCGCCAATCGCTGGGATCTGGAAGAGGAAGCCGAACAGCTTATCCTGAATGATGAAGTCGATCCTCAAGGTTGGGTCTGGCTTTCCTGCGCAAGATAATCATTCTTCCAGCCAACATAGTTGTTTGCCGAGTAACGCAATCCTTCAATCTCAGCTTCATTCAGTGGCCGAATTTGCTTCACCGGGCTGCCTAAATAGAGGTAGCCACTTTCCAGGCGTTTTCCGGGGGGAACCAGGCTACCCGCCCCAATCATCACATCTTCTTCTACTATTACGCCGTCCAGCAGAATCGAACCCATGCCAACCAGAACACGATCACCAATGGTACAGCCATGCAACATGGCTTTATGGCCGACGGTAACGTCTTCTCCAATCACCAGCGGATAGCCTGTCGGGTTGCTGGCTGATTTATGCGTGACATGAAGTACGCTGCCATCCTGAATGTTGGTGCGCGCGCCAATGATCACCTGATTCACATCTCCGCGAATCGCGACCAGTGGCCAGATACTGACATCGTCTCCCATGATGACATCGCCGACCACAACGCTGCTGTTATCGATCATTACCCGATCGCCAATTTGTGGGTAGCTGCTTTTATAGGGACGTAAGGCTGTTGACATGATCTTTCTCCTTTTACTCATTTATCCCTAGCCTGAGCGCGATCAGGGCGGCAGACAAGCTGATTTTTGAGCGGATCGTTCGTGATCTCAGCAGAAAGGATGAAAACTCGCCACTCGGATGAAAAGATCGAAAAAAGGGGTTGTGCAAAAAATTCGGATCCCTATAATGCGCCTCCACTGACACGGCAAAGCGGCAACGCAGACGGTCAGCGAGGGACGAAGTGATTCATCCCGCCAGAGAAAAATCTCGAAAAAGAGATTGACTCTGAAGGAGGAAAGCGTAATATACGCCACCTCGCGACAGACGGTTAACCCGCTGTTCGCACTGCTCTTTAACAATTTATCAGACAATCTGTGTGGGCACTCGCAGGATTGATATCAAAAGTCTACGGACTTAAAAAATATCAAGTCTCAAGAGTGAACACGTAATTCATTACGAAGTTTAATTCTTTGAGCA
>NZ_CP024636.1:3932222-3942203 GCF_009728735.1 Pantoea phytobeneficialis | reverse complement strand
GGCCGGATGTGTAAGTGCAGCGATGCATTGAGCTAACCGGTACTAATGACCCGTGAGGCTTAACCTTACAACGCCAGAGGCGTTTTGAGTTGAGAGACGCGAGAATTTTCAGCATTGTTCGAACGGATTGATTCGTATGGCCTGCGAGGGCGGTGCGGATAAACAGAATTTGCCTGGCGGCTGTAGCGCGGTGGTCCCACCTGACCCCATGCCGAACTCAGAAGTGAAACGCCGTAGCGCCGATGGTAGTGTGGGGTCTCCCCATGCGAGAGTAGGGAACTGCCAGGCATCAATTTAAGTGTGCTGATATGGCTCAGTTGGTAGAGCGCACCCTTGGTAAGGGTGAGGTCCCCAGTTCGACTCTGGGTATCAGCACCAGTTATGGCATGAGTTCGGATTCAAAAGAATTTGCCTGGCGGCTGTAGCGCGGTGGTCCCACCTGACCCCATGCCGAACTCAGAAGTGAAACGCCGTAGCGCCGATGGTAGTGTGGGGTCTCCCCATGCGAGAGTAGGGAACTGCCAGGCATCAATTAAGTGAAGAAGCCCTGAACGAAAGTTCAGGGCTTTTTTACATCTGGAAACCAGTCAATATCCCCGTAGCGGCGCGATTTATCGCGCAGGTTTTACGTGAAGCTGCGCTGAAATGCGCGCGATAAATCGCGCCGCAACACCATCAGACAATAAAAAACCCCCTGCCGAAGCAGAGGGTTGGTAAAAAGCATCGCCAGATACTTCTCTTAATGAATAACCTGCGACAGGAATGCACGGGTACGTTCAGACTTAGGATTAGCAAAGAACTCTTGCGGTGGTGCCACCTCGACAATCTCACCACGGTCCATAAAGATCACCCGGTCAGCCACGGTGCGTGCAAAGCCCATCTCATGCGTCACGCACAGCATAGTCATGCCATCTTCTGCCAGACCAATCATGGTATCGAGTACTTCTTTCACCATTTCCGGATCAAGCGCAGAGGTAGGCTCATCAAACAGCATAATTTTGGGTTTCATGCAGAGTGAACGGGCAATGGCTACACGTTGCTGCTGACCACCGGACAGTTGCCCCGGAAATTTATGTGCATGTTCAGCAATACGTACGCGTTGCAGGTAATGCATCGCCAATTCTTCTGCCTCTTTCTTCGGCATTTTACGCACCCAAATCGGAGCCAGGGTGCAGTTCTGCAACACGGTCAGATGTGGGAAAAGGTTAAAGTGCTGGAATACCATGCCGACTTCGGTTCTTACACGCTCAATATTGCGCACATCGTCATTCAGATGGATGCCATCGACGACAATACGGCCCTGCTGATGTTCTTCCAGATGGTTGATACAGCGAATGGTAGTCGATTTTCCTGAACCTGACGGACCGCAGAGGACGATACGCTCACGCGGCTTCACCTGTAGGTTAATGTCTTTCAGCACATGGAATTGGCCGTACCATTTATTCACGTTTTCGAGCGTAATCATCATTGCGTCAGCAGAATTAGTCATAGATTGTGTCATGTAAAACCTCAGTGCGATTTACGCCCGGTGTGAAAGCGCTTCTCCAGATACTGGCTATAGCGCGACATGCTAAAACAGAAAATCCAGTAGACGAGGGCAGCAAAAACATAGCCTTCTGTCGACATCCCAAGCCATGTGGGGTCAACGGTTGCCTGCTGTACGCTACTGAAAAGATCAAACAGGCCGATGATGATCACCAGGCTGGTATCTTTAAATAACGCGATAATGGTGTTTACCAGACCAGGAATGGTCAGTTTGAGCGCCTGCGGCAGAATCACCAGAATCTGTGTTTTCCAGTAACCCAACGCCAGTGATTCGGCGGCCTCATACTGTCCCTTAGGTAACGCTTGTAAGCCACCGCGTACCACTTCCGCTACATAGGCAGACTGGAACAAAATCACCCCGACTAATGCACGCACCAATTTGTCGATGGTGGTGCCTTCTGCCATAAACAGCGGCAGCATCACTGAGGACATAAACAGCACGGTAATCAACGGTACGCCACGCCAAAACTCGATAAAAATCACCGAGAGAGTGCGTACAACTGGCATCTTCGAACGACGCCCCAGCGCCAGCAAAATACCCAAAGGCAGGGCACCGGCGATCCCGACCGACGCGATAATTAACGTCAGCGTCAGGCCACCCCACTGACGAGTTTCAACGCGGTCGAGGCCAAAATAGCCGCCATACATCAGAAACCAGACGATGATCGGATAGGCCACCGCCCAGCAAGCGATATAGCGGCCACGCTGTGGCATCGATTTGATGAACATCGGGATGATTGAAAGCAGGCCAATCACCAGCGCCAGGTTAATACGCCAGCGCAGCTCATGCGGGTACAACCCATACATAAACTGACCAAAGCGCGCATGGATAAACACCCAGCAGGCACCTTCTTTGGTACAGTCGGCTCGGGTTGATCCAATCCAGTTGGCCTGGAAGACCAGCCAGTTCAGCGCGGGCGGAATCACGCTCCAGATAATCCAGAAGCAAAGCAGCGTCAGCAGCGTGTTAAACCAGCTGGAGAACAGGTTTTTACGTGCCCAAACCCAGGCTTTGCTGACGGGATTGGTTGGTACTGGCGGTGTTTCGTGTGTGGTAACAGACATAATAATCCCGTTCTCTTAACGCTCAACCAGCGCGATTTTGCGGTTGTAGAGGTTCATCAGCAGTGAAATGACCAGGCTGATGATCAGGTAGACCGCCATGGTGATCGCAATCGTCTCAATCGCTTGTCCCGTCTGATTCAGTACCGTACCGGCAAACAGCGACACCATATCTGGATAGCCGATAGCGGCCGCCAGTGAGGAGTTTTTCACGATGTTGAGATACTGGCTGGTCAGCGGTGGAATGATCACGCGCATGGCCTGGGGAATAATCACCTGGCGCATGGTGACGGGATTTGGCAAACCAAGCGAGCGGGCAGCTTCATTCTGTCCATGGGGTACCGATTGAATACCTGAACGAATCACTTCTGCGATAAACGAAGAGGTATAAATCGACAGCGCCAGCGTGAGCGAAGCCAGCTCAGGGATCATCACGAAGCCACCACGGAAGTTAAACCCGCGCAGTTCCGGCACATCCCAGTGCGTTGCCGCACCGAACATCGCATGAGCGATCAAGGGAAACAGAATGATCATCGCACTGGCAATCGGCCAGGTACGGCGCAGCTGACCGGTTTTAAGCTGATGTTTGCGGTTAAAGCGGAACAGTCCCACGCTGACGGCAATCGCCAGCATCAACGCGATAACAAATGGCCAGGTGCCGGGCGCATAGGTCGGCCAGGGGATATAAAGCCCACGATTGCTGACAAATGCCAGATCGAAGGCGTTCAATGCCTGGCGTGGGCCGGGTAGATTACGCAGCACCGCAAAGTACCAGAAGAAGATTTGCAGCAGCGGCGGAATATTACGGAACGTCTCGATATAGATCGTAGAGAGCCTGCGCAGCAGCCAGTTATCTGACAAACGCGCGAGACCGATAAAAAATCCGAGAATAGAAGCGAAGATAATACAGAGTGCGGAAACCAGCAGGGTGTTGGTTAACCCCACCATAAACACGCGCGCGTAGGTATCTCCCTCGGTGTAATCAATCAGATGCTGGACGATACCGAAACCGGCACTACGTTCCAGAAAGCCGAAACCCGATGTGATGCCACGATTGGCCAGGTTGATCACTGTATTGTGGATGAGATATCCCACTACAGCGAGCACGGCCACAATCGCGACGATCTGGTAAAGCCAGGCGCGAACCGTAGGATTACCGAACGAAAAATCCCTTTTTACGGTTGGGCGTTGTGACATGTTGAAACCTCAGTGAAGAAAACGCATTGGGCACCGCAGGGTGCGGTGCCCGACTGGAAGGCAGAATTAACGTACCGGCGGAGCGTACTGGATACCGCCCTGATTCCAGAGCGCATTTTGACCACGCGCGATTTTCAGAGCACTGTCTTTACCGACGTTGCGGTCAAAGCTTTCCTGGTAGTTACCCACCTGTTTGATGATGTTGAATGCCCACTTGTTGTCGAGCTTCAGGTCTTTGCCGAAGTCGCCTTCAGCGCCCAGCAGGTGCGCCATGTCCGGGTTAGACGGTTTGGCTGCCAGCTGATCAACGTTTTTAGAGTTGATACCCATCTCTTCCGCATTCAGCATGGCGTACAGTGACCATTTAACGATGGTGAACCAGTCATCATCACCACGACGCACTACCGGGCCCAGCGGCTCTTTGGAAATCACTTCCGGCAGAACGATAAATTCGTCTGGTTTGCCCAGCTTGATACGCAGCGCATACAGCTGAGACTGGTCAGAAGCCAGGGTGTCACAACGACCGCTGTCGAGCGCTTTCGCTGACTCATCAGAACGGTCGAAAGTCACAGGGGTGTACTGCATGTTGTTGGCTTTGAAGTAATCCGCCACGTTCAGCTCGGTATCAGTACCGGCCTGGATACATACGGTGGCGCCATCAAGCTCTTTAGCGCTTTTGAGACCGGCTTTTTTATGGGTCAGGAAGCCGATACCGTCGTAGTAGTTCACGCCTGCGAACAGGAAGCCCATGCCGCCATCGCGTGATGAAGTCCAGGTGGTGTTACGGGACAGAATGTCCACTTCACCTGATTGCAGTGCGGTGAAACGCTCTTTTGCTGTCAGCGGGGTGTATTTCACCTTGCTGGCGTCACCAAATACGGCAGCCGCAGCGGCGCGGCAGACGTCAACGTCGATACCGGTGAATTTGCCGCTGGCATCGGCATAAGAGAAGCCAGGCAGGCCATCACTGATACCGCACTGAACAAACCCTTTCTTCTTAATTGCATCCAACGTGGTGCCTGCATGCGCTTGCTGAGCAACAGCGAACAGAGAAGCTGCAGCGACCAGGGTGGAGAGCATCATCTTTTTCATAAAGCATCCTGTGTGGCGAAATCGTGTTGTTATGTGGTTGTGTTGCACACTTTTAAGTGCGCTTTTCCTGTCTGTGGCGGTCAGCCATTCCAGACTCTGCAAAGCTGATGCCAGGTTTGCAGAATCCTGAATTCATTAGAAAGATCTCTTCATAACCTGAAGCATTCAGAAAGTTCTGACTACTATCGCGCACCAAAAGGAAGCAAAGCGAGTCGCCTCGATCACAAACAGTGCAAAAAGTTTCACTATATGGAAGCAGTGTGAGCGGGGACGCAGGACAAAATGTATGAATTTGCACGTTTGCGGCTGGAGCGGTTCAGGATCACAGAGAAACAGGGCTGGCGGGCAAAGATGCAGAGAAAAGTCGAGGAGAACTGAGCCAAAATGGGACATTAAGCGAAGGGGTTTCGCCGTGGAATATCACTGGAGCAATTGCAACTAATGTTACCATTATGGTGACAATTGTTTCATGCGTTGTTAACGGCGGGAAACAGAAACAAAAACGCCAGCCCGAGGGCTGGCGTTATCGCAGCAACAAACTGAAATCAGTTCATGCCGTATTTTTTCAGCTTCTTACGCAGAGTACCACGGTTGATACCCATCATCAGAGCTGCACGGGTCTGGTTGCCACGGGTGTACTGCATCACCATGTCCAACAGAGGCTGCTCGACTTCAGCCAGTACCAGTTCATACAGGTCACTAACATCCTGACCGTTCAGTTGAGCAAAATAGTTCTTCAGTGCCTGTTTAACCGAATCACGCAGAGGCTTTTGCGTCACCTGATCCTGTGAGTTAACGGTAGAAACGGTCAGTACGTCAGAATTTACGCGTTGTTCGAACATAGTTCTTTCAGCTCTTTATTTCGTTTACGCAAGATTTTCGAAGTATGCCTCCAACGCCTCCAGCTGTTCGCTGGCATCCTCAATGGCGTTGAATGTGCGCCGAAACTGGTCATCAGGGGCATTTTCCTGCAAATACCAGGAAACGTGTTTTCGGGCAATACGGTATCCCTTGCGCTGACCGTAAAAGTCGTGCAGCTCCCGTATGTGTCCAATCAGCATATGCTTCACTTCAGCCAGCGGCTTCGGTGCCAGCAGCTCCCCTGTGTCCAGATAATGCTGGATTTCCCGGAAGATCCACGGTCTTCCCTGAGCAGCGCGACCGATCATCAGAGCATCGGCTCCTGTATAATCGAGCACTGCTCTGGCTTTATGCGGGTCAGTAATGTCTCCATTCGCGATAACCGGAATGGAAACGCTCTGCTTAACTGTCCGAATGCTGTCGTATTCAGCTTGCCCTTCAAACAAACAGGCGCGAGTGCGTCCATGAATGGTGAGGGCCTGAATGCCACAGCGTTCAGCCAATTGGGCAATCTCTACACAATTACGATTTTCTTTGTCCCAGCCAGTGCGAATCTTCAGCGTAACGGGTACATCAACTGCATTTACTACCGCGGTGAGAATAGACTCAACCAGTTGCGGATGTTGCAGCAGCGCAGAACCCGCCATCTTACGATTCACTTTCTTCGCCGGGCAGCCCATGTTGATGTCAATGACCTGCGCGCCTGACGCCACATTAATGCGCGCGGCAGCCGCCATTTCATCGGGATCACAACCGGCTATTTGCACGGCACGAATACCGGGCTCGTCACTATGCACCATACGCAAACGGGACTTGTCACTGGCCCATACTTCCGGGTTTGATGACAACATCTCGGAGACTGTCATGCCAGCGCCGTTCTCGTAACACAAGGTGCGGAATGGCTTGTCGGTAACCCCGGCCATAGGCGCAGCGATGAGTCGATTACGAAGCTGATAATGTCCAATGCGCATGAAAAAGAAGTGACCCTAACTGTTCGCAAGGCGGCGTATATTACGCATTTTTTCACGAAGATGAAAGGCCAAACTTTGAACAATTAGCAGGTAAAGATCAAGGAAATCGGACCGATCAGTAACAACTATAAGAAATACCTATATTATTCATATAATTAAAAAAATACGCTGAAATTGTGAACAAAAGTTTTTCTGAAAACTTGAGCCAAATCACAACATAAAAAACGCCACATCACCGGATTCGCAAGAGATGTGGCGGGGAGTCAAGAGTGAATGGTGCTAATTATGCGGTATTAGCGACGTACACCGGTGATGCGACACCACTCTTCTTTTTCGGCCACCGGGTCGAGAGCAAAACGCTCGGTATAGGCTTCACACACGCTTTCCGCCTGGCTGGCCAGCACGCCTGATAAGCCGAGATGTCCACCGGCTTTTGGCAATACGCTGATCAACGGTGCCAGCTCACGCAGCGGGCCGGCAAGGATATTGGCGACCACCACGTCGGCCTGCAAGTTCTCTGGCTGCTGATGAGGTAAGTACAGGGACAGGCGGTCGGCGACGCCATTGCGTTCAGCATTATCACGGCTGGCCTGAATCGCCTGCGGATCGATATCAATACCGATCGCCTGGGCTGCACCCAGTTTCAGGGCCGCGATAGCCAGAATGCCGGAGCCACAGCCGAAATCGATCACGGTTTTGCCCTGCAAGTCGAGACCATCCAGCCAGCTCAGGCACAACGAGGTGGTTGGGTGTGTCCCGGTGCCAAATGCCAGGCCGGGATCCAGCATCACGTTGACGGCGTTTGGATCCGGCACTTCACGCCAGCTCGGACAGATCCATAAACGTTCACCGAAGCGCATGGGGTGGAAGTTATCCATCCATTCGCGTTCCCAGTCCTTGTCTTCGATCTGCTCGATTTTATGGCGGAAACCCTGGCCGAGCAGCGGATGCTGGCTTAACTCTGCAACCACGTCGCTCATGTCAGTTTCGGCATCAAACAGGCCAATCACATCGGTATCGCCCCATAAAAGCGTTTCGCCCGGCAGCGGTTCGTAAACCGGGTTATCGTGGGTATCCTGAAAAGTGACGGATACTGCGCCGCTCTCCATCAGTGCATCACTCAGAGTCTCGGCGTGCTCACCAGAGCTGTTAATTTTAATTTGAATCCACGGCATAGCGTTTCTCTTTATTCCAGGGCCGCGTCAGGTTGGTCAGACGCGGTGCCAAACAGATTACCGACCAGAAAGGCCAGCAGGCTAAGGATCAGGGAAGGAACGATAGGGTGGAAGCCCCACAGCTCCAGTTTCAGGCTGGCGAGCAGCGTGTAGCATGCGGCGCCAACCACCATGCCGCTAATCGCACCGGCAGCGTTAGCGCGTTGCCAATACAGACCGAGCACCAGCGGCCACAGGAACACCGCTTCCAGGCCGCCGAAGGCCAGCAGGTTCAGCCAGATGATCATATCCGGCGGGTTCCATGCTGCCAGCAGCAGCATGATGCCCAGCACAAAGGTAATGGTGCCGGAGAGCAGACGCAGACGCGCCTCATTCTCGCTGTGCTGCGGCGCAATGCGCAGATACAGATCCTTGATCAGGGTAGCGGAGGATTGCAGCAGCTGCGCGTTAATGGTCGACATGATCGCCGCCATTGGCGCAGCAAGAAAGATCCCTGCGGCCATAGGCGGTAAAACGGTGATCATCAGTGTCGGGATCACACGATCGGGAACGGTAAGATCCGGGATGATCGCCCGACCCAGCGCGCCAGCCAGATGCATGCCCAGCATCAGGATCACCACTACAATGGTGCCGAGGATAATGCCGCGATGCATCGCTTTGCTGTCTTTATACGAGATACAGCGCACGGCGGTATGCGGCAGACCGATCACGCCAAAGCACACCAGCACGGCAAACGAACTCAGGAAGGTGGGAGTGATGACATTACCCACCCCTTCTGGTGATACCAACTGTGGATCGATGGTGCGCAGTTTCGTGACGGCCGTCTCCAGCCCACCGGCCTGATGAATAACGGCAAACAGCAACAGGAAGGTGCCAATCAGCATCACCAGCCCCTGCATCGCGTCATTCAATACGCTTGCTCGGAAGCCCCCGACGGCGGTGTAGAGTGCGATGGTGCCACCAAAAATCAGCAGTCCGGTGTCGTAAGGAATGCCCGCAGCGGTTTCCAGCAGACGTGCGCCACCAATAAACTGCACTGTCATCGCACCGATAAACGCCGTCAGTAGGCTCAGGCTGGCCAGCCAAATCAGCAGCGGGCTGCGGTAGCGCCCATATAACATGTCATTGAGCGTCACGGCATTGTAGCGGCGCGCCAGAATGGCAAATTTCTTTCCCAGTACGCCGAGCGACAGCCACACGGCAGGCACCTGAATCATTGCCAGCAGCACCCACCCCAGCCCATATTTGTAGGCTGCACCCGGCCCGCCAATAAAGGAACTGGCGCTGATGTAGGTAGCGGTGATGGTCATTGCCAGCACAAAGCCGCCCATCGAACGGTTGCCGAGGAAATATTCGGTGAGGAAGTTACCCGCGCGCTGCTTGCGCATGGCAAAAACCGACAATCCGGCGATCAACACCAGATAGGCCAGCAGGGGAAGAATGATTTCACTTTCCATCGTTGTCCTCCAGTGACATATCGCGGAAAATCACCCGCACCATCAGCCAGCACAACGCAATAAACAGCACAGGGGCAAACAGGCAGGAGAGTTCAAACCAGTGTGGCAACCCGGTGATACCGGTGGCATCGCCACCCAGCCAGGCGGAAAGCCCCCACACGGCGAGATACGCCAGCGCCAGATACAACGCCCAGCGCGCCTCTTTATTCGCTTGCACAAAACGCCAATCCATCATGCAACCTCAAAGGCAACAAAAATGAAAAAGGCCGGTTTAACCGGCCTCAAAGGATCTCTGCGCTGCAAGAATTACTCTTGCAGGCCGAGTTTTTTCTCCAGGTAGTGGATATTAGTCCCACCCTGCTGGAAGTTTTCGTCGGACATGATTTTCATCTGCAGTTCGACGTTGGTCTTGATACCGTCGATGATCAGCTCCGCCAGCGCATTCTTCATGCGCGCAATCGCCACGTCACGGTTTTCACCGTAGGTGATCAGCTTGCCGATCATGGAGTCGTAGTACGGCGGCACGCTGTAACCGGCATAGATATGCGATTCCCAGCGCACTCCGAAGCCACCCGGCGCGTGGAAGCGCGTGATCTTGCCCGGACTCGGCAGGAAGGTGTT